>NZ_CALIAA010000273.1 GCF_938040765.1 uncultured Fretibacterium sp. | reverse complement strand
TCGCGCTCCTGCTGATGTTCTGCGGGATGTTCACGACCGTGGTATTCTGCTTCCGTTATGGCTATTCCTGGGACGAGCTCTTCGATAAGGGCGTCGTTCCCATGGTTGCCCGAGCCACGGGCGCCATCATGATCCTGCTGACCGTCGGGCCGCTGATCGCCGTCTGGATGGCCTCCGGGACCATCCCCTACCTCATTTTTGCCGGTCTCAAGATCCTGAGCCCCAAGGTTTTCCTGCCCGCGGCCTTTCTCATCTGCTGTCTCTCCTCCTGTTTCACCGGAACATCCTGGGGAACGGCGGCTACATTCGGGGTCGCATTCATCGGCATCGCACAGGGTCTGGGCGTCTCCCTGCCCGCAACAGCGGGCGCTATCGTCGCCGGCGCGTACTTCGGCGACAAGCTCAGCCCCGTCTCCGACACAACGGTACTGGCCGCGGCCGTCGCCGAGGTCGAGGTGGTGGATCACATCCGTTCCATGCTCTGGACGACCGTCCCCGCCTTTCTGGTCGGCCTGGGGCTCTATGCCTACGCCGGCTCCCATGCCGCCGGAGAGCTCGACCTGTCGCAGGTCGACTCGATTATCAAAGCGATAGAGACGACGTTCCGGCTGAATCCTATAGCCCTGGTGCCCCCGTTCGTCGTCCTGGCCCTGGCCTACAAGCGCTATCCAACCCTTCCCGTCCTGTGGGTAGCCATCGCCGTCTCCATCCCCCTGGCCCTGCTCCAGGGCTATGACCTTTCAACGACGATCAAATTCATGGCCTCCGGCCCCAAGATTGCGACGGGACTCGAGGCTCTCGACAAACTGCTGAGCCGCGGCGGACTGGCTTTCATGTCCAGTTCCGTCGTCGTCGTGTTCTTCGCCTACCTCTTCGCAGGACAGTTGGAGTGCACCGGTACCTTCCGCATCCTGTGCGAATCGCTCCGCGCGAGCTTCATCGGAAACAGCCGCGGGCGATTCGTCATGTCCGCCTCTCTGACGGGCATCATGACCGGCCTGGGGACCGGAAACTCCTACCTCAGCGAGATTGTCCCGGGCACCATGTACAAGGATCTTTGCGACGAGATGAACATATCGCGCCGCGTCCTGTCCCGCACCCTGGAGGACTCCGGGACCGTCGTAGTCCCCCTGATCCCCTGGTCGGCCGCCGGCATCTACATGTCCACGGTGCTGGGCGTTTCCGTCGCCGAATACGCTCCATGGGCCGTACTCTGCTACATGGGCTTCCTGACGGCATGGTTCTACGGATTTGCCGGCATCGCCATCTGGCCCTCGGATCGGAAGGAACAGGCCTGACGCCATGTTGCTGATCGAAAACGCGGACCTGTTCTCCCCAGCCCCCCTCGGGCTGGGGACGGTCTCGGTCGTTGGAGGCAAAATCTCCGGCATCCATCCCGCCGACTCCGCCAAAGAGCTGAGGCTCCACATGGAGCGGCTCTGCCCCGAGGTGACGGTGCTCGACGCAGAGGGGGGGAAGGTACTGCCCGGCATCATCGATCGCCACGTGCACTTCAACGGCGCGGGCGGCGAGGGAGGCCCCCGATACCGAACTCCGCCGCTCCAGCTCTCCGCATTCGTCCGAGCCGGGGTGACCTCGGCGGTGGGGCTCACGGGGACCGACGGAACCTGCCGGGGCCTGCGCGACCTCCTGATGAAGGCTCGCGGCCTGGAGGAGGAGGGACTGAGCACCTGGATACTGACGGGCAGCTATGCCCTCCCCTCCCCGACCCTGACGGGCGGCGTCATGGACGACCTTTGTCTGATCGACAAGGTGATCGGACTCAAGATTGCCCTGTCGGACCACCGCAGCGCGCATCCCACGGTCGATGAACTGCGCCGCGCCGTCTCGGAGGCCCGCGTCGGAGGGATGCTCACCGGTAAGGCCGGGACGGTCTGCGTCCATATGGGCTCGGAAGCTCCGGCCTTCGAGCCGCTGCTCGCGGCCGTCGATGGGACGGATATCCCCCTGGCGCAGTTCGCTCCCACCCACGTCTCGCGCAATGAAGCGCTTCTGGAGAGGGCCGTAGAATACGGTCTTCGGGGCGGAAACCTCGACATCACCGCGGCCCCCGGGGAAAAGCCCGTCTTCGGCATCCCGACGCGCCGCGCCGTAAAACACCTGCTGGCCGGCGGCGTGAGCCCCGAGCGCATCACCCTGAGCTCCGACGGCAACGGCAGCATGCCGCGCTTCGACGCGGAGGGCAAATTGGCAGGCATGGGCATCGGCCCCATCGAATCCGTCCTGGCCTGCATCCTGGAGTTGATGGAGGACCCCGAGGTGGGGCCGGAGAAGGCCGTCGGCATGGCGACGAGCCACGTGGCCGACCAGCTCTCCCTGCCGCACAAGGGGCGTATCGAGAGGGGCCGCGACGCCGACATCCTGCTCCTGGACGACCGAAACGCCCTGCGCCACGTGGTGGCGAAGGGCCGTGTGATGATGAAGGACGGCAGCGTACTGGCCAGGGGAACGTTCGAATAGGTTCCGCGGGCTTGACCCTCCCCCTGGGGGAGGCCCTATGATGCTTCCTGCCGGAGGATGAGGGCGGGGTGCGAAGGGAGGAGGAGATCCATGGGCAATCTGCTGACGATCGGGGAGTTCTCCAGGGCGACGAGGCTCTCGGTGAAGGCGCTGCGTTTCTACGACGAGAAGGGCGTCCTGAGGCCCGTCTGGGTGGACGAGGCGACGGGGTACCGC
Source organism: uncultured Fretibacterium sp. (assembly GCF_938040765.1). GTDB lineage: Bacteria > Synergistota > Synergistia > Synergistales > Aminobacteriaceae > CAJPSE01. The sequence goes on along the minus strand of NZ_CALIAA010000273.1, from coordinate 3,555 downwards.
CACTACTCCGCGGGGCAGTTCGTGGAGGCCCTGCGCATCCGACGCCTGAGGGAGCTGGACGTGCCCCTGGAGGAGATTCGCGCCTTTCTGGGCGCACGGGACCCCGATGCGATCGCCGCATTTCTCGACCGGCACCGCCAGGTGCTCCAGGAACGCCTGAAGAAGGGAAACAGGGACCTGGAGCTTCTGGAAAAACTCACTTTGGAGAAGGAGGCGTTTTTCTTGTCCTACGAGGTCACCGTACGTGAGGTGGCGCCCGTCCGGGCGCTGACGCACCGCTGCATCATCACGATGGAGAACATATCGGAGGAAAGCCATCGGGCCTTCACGGAGCTCTGGAGCCACCTGGAACAGAACGGCAGCGCCTACGGCGGGGAGTGCTTCGACATCTATTACGGGGAGGAGTTCGACCCCAACAACATCGACGTCGAATTCTGCCTGTCCTTCACGAACCCCGTCCCGGACACGGACCGGCTGAAGGTCCGCACGGTGCCGGGCGGAGCGATGGCCTGCACCCTGCACAAGGGGCCCTACGACCAGCTGGAGGGCGCCTACACCGCGCTGCGGCACTGGATGGAGGAGAACGGCTACGAGCCCGTGGCGGGGTCCGACGGCGCGCGGAACGTCTACCTGAACAGCCCCCACGAGGTCCCGCCGGAGGAGCTGCGCACCGAGGTGCAATGGCCGGTGCGGAAGGCGTGACGGCAGGGGCGCCTTCCCTGCAAGCGTCCGATCCGTCCGATTGCTCGAAGCCCGGGGCCTGCGCGGCCCCGGGCTTCGTTTCGTCCTCCGGTCCGGCGGAGTCCGCCCCAAACACGCCTTTTTCCGCCCCAAAGTACCGGCGCTCCCATTCAGGGAATCCCTCGCCGTTCTCCAGAACCCCTGTATGGCTTTACAGCGACCTGTTGCTTCGGCATACGGGTCAGCCGATAAACCTCAAGACCAACTCGGCGACCACGGCCGAACCGATAAAAGTTCCGGCAAAGACCAGGAAGCTCACCAGGATACCTCGCCAGCCGATCCTTTTGAATTTCTCCCAGTCCTTGCCAAACGCGATGCCGGAGTAGGCCAAGGCTGGAGTTGCCGTGGCGAGGAAAGGAATTTTATCGGACCAGGCGACGAATTTCTCCGACCAGGGCAGGAGCCCCGGCATGGAGAACACGATTCCGATTACGGCAACCCAGCCGACAGCGGGGAAGCCTCCGGGGACAATGGACGACAGAAGCACTCCCCCCAAGCAGATGAGACAATACAGCGCCAGGCCGGGAAAAACCTCCTGCGGCGGAACGTGGTACCCAACCCATATCCCGATGGACATGATCAGGCAGACCACGATGAGGACAAAAAACGAATAGAGCAGGGTTCTCCCCAAATCCTTACTGGTCATGGCCGTTTTCCTCCAATTCTCCGCCATGGAACAGCGGTGACAGCCATCGATAAACGCCCCTCGTCAAGGGGAGCAAAAGGAAGATGGACATATACAGTCCCGTAGCCGACGTAAGGACTTGAGAGGCACCGGCATAGAGCACGATGTCCTTGGCACGTTCGGGGAAGACGCTGGAAAGCGCTCCGCTGGCTGCGGCCATCATGCTCCCGCTTCCCATGCCGCTCGCCATCGCCCAAGCCTCCACGCGAATGCCCGGGATCAGGACCATGACAGGAACGAAAAAGCCATAAAACAGGGTGCCGAACAGAGTCCCGACGACGTAAATCGTCATAACGCCCCGTCCCTCGGGCGAGTCCAATCCGTATTTTTCGGCGATCAGGGAGACGTTGGCCTCCCGCCCGATCGAATGGGCCAGCCCGATCAATTCCCTGCGCAAACCCAGCATGAGGCCTATCGGAACAGCCAAGAAGATGGAGCCCACATGGCCGAATTCCTGCAGCATAAAGGCAGCCCCCATCTCCACGACCTTGGAAACCGAGGGCCCTATCTGCATCCCCAATTTTGTCACCAAAGGCAAGATAGCCAAGAAAATGAGGTGTTCCGCCCGTTTGCTCTGCTCCACATTCAGGATTCGGATCAAGTAGGCGATCAGCCCCAGGATCATACTGTAAAGCATCGGAAACAGCGTAACGGAGACGGCCGCAGTGACCGGAATCTTCCGGACTCCAATCCATTCGGAGACGACGACCAGCAACACAACGACCAAAAACAGCCGTCCGTCGGTCAGGGCCTCCCAGAGCTTGTGCTTCCGCGTTTCCATATCCCAATTCCTCCCCCTTGCTTCCATCTCAGCGAACCCAATGCCGGGCGCTCCTTGCCCCCTCATACCTGTTATCGGCCCCGGAAGCGGTGAGGCGATCGTAAAGTACGGCATAGAAACGAGCGGCATTCAGGATAACTCGTTCGTCCAGGTCAAAGGAATCACTGTGCTGTCCGCCTGCCACGGGCGTCCCATGTATCGCGTAAAGGGTCTTTCCTCCTTTCTTCCCAACTGCCTCGGCGAGCAGGGCAAAGTCCTCCGAGGCGTTGACCGAAACCTCCGGGACCACCTCCTCTATCCCCGGAACCAGCCGCGCCGCCTCCGTGCCCATCGCGACGAGCTCGGGGGAATTTTTGCAGGAAACGGATTCCACCACCTTCTCGATCGTATAACTCAGGTCGAACATGGCCGCGGCGCCTTTGATGATCTCCTGCGCCCTGCGCTGCATGTAGTTGTTGATCTCCGTGGTCTCCGCACGTGTTTCCAGCCAGAAAGTCACATCGTCGGGTATGACGTTCCAGGAGATTCCCCCCTCGATCTTGCCGACATTCAGGATCCCCACCCCCTCCCCATGCCGTGCGATGGCATGGAGGTTCGTGACGGCGGCGCAAGCCCCAAGCAAGGCGTTCTTACCCAGGTCGGGGCGTCCCGTAGAATGAGCCGGAACTCCCTTCATACGCACCTTCGAGCGCACGACCGCAAGGATATTTTTCACGTTCAGCCCAATCTGCCCCACCTTCCAGAGATTGGCGGCGACGTGTCCTCCGATCAGATAGTCCACGCCGTCGGTCACCCCTCGGCGAATCATCGCTCTCGCGCCGGCCAAAGCCTCCTCGTTGGGCTGAAAGATAAGGGAGATACGTCCTCGAATCGCCTCTCTGTGCTCCGAAAGATAGCGGGCCAACAGCAGCCCCGTAACGATATGAGCGTCGTGCCCGCACATGTGGGAATATCCGGGGTATATGGAGGCATATCCTTCACGATTGGCCCGGTTGGACATCTCCTTCGACTCCTGGATCTCCAGGGCGTCGATATCGAAACGAAACGCAACGTGAGGCCCCGGCTGCGCCCCGACCAGCACCCCCACGACCCCCGTCAATCCCCCTCGGGCGGGACGAAGGTACCTCTCGTCGATCCCGGCACTCAACGCCCTTCGATACTCCCGATCGAGAACGCTCTCCGGCGGAACAAAAAGCCTTCCTTCAGCATCCAGAATTTTTGTTCCCTGAGAGATCTCTATCCCCCAGGACTCCAGCTTTTCCGCGATAAAGCCCGTAGCAAAAAATTCCAGCCATCCGGGCTGAGCATGACGGTGAAGCAAACGCCTCCACGAAACAGCCGTTTCCTC
>NZ_CALIAA010000272.1 GCF_938040765.1 uncultured Fretibacterium sp. | reverse complement strand
AAGCATACGAATGATTTGGATTTGGAATTATGCGTCCTTGGTTCGGTCCAGGACGATCTTGTACCCGCCGGCCCCGTAGTCCAGGAATTTTTTGACCCGGCTGATCGTGGCCGTGCTCGCTCCCGTCTGCTGGGCGATCTGGGGGTAGGTTTTCGCCCGGCTCAGCAGACGGGCCACCCCCAGCCGCTGGGACAATGCTTTGATCTCGCCGATCGTGGCGACATCCTCCAGAAAGTCGTAGACCTCCTGGCGCGTCTCGAGCTTCAGAAACGCATCGCAGAGTTTGTCCGTAAGGGTATCCTTCCAATTTTCCGCCATGGATTGCACTCCTTCCGAGACCCCAATTTTTTACCGCATTGGATGCAGTGATAACTCTTCAATAGTATATCGTATTGACGAGTCTCGTGGCAATGCCCTTCGTTCGGGAACGGTACCGCTTCCGCCGGGCCGAACGAGCGGTCTTGCAAAGGCCCCTTTCCGCTCGGGCCCCGGGTCTGTCTCTCGCGATGCCCGGGGCGGCCGAACCCTCATCCTCCATAGGCGGAATACCTCCGCATACCCTTTTTCCACAATACGGCACAGCCCGCCGCGAGGAAGAGCGCCCATTCGGCCGCCTTCGACAGGCAGGAAAGCGCTGCCCTCTCGGAGAGCATGCCCATGAGAAACGTCGTCGGAATATAGTTCGTATACGCGAATGGCAATCGGATCAGGAAGGTGAAGGGCGCGTCGGGCAGCAGCATCAGCGGAAAGACGATGCCTGCCGAGATGTTTCGGAGGACCCTTATCGAGGTGTAGAGGGAGGATACCCTGGAAAAATAGAAGCTGTACAGGCTTATGGAGAAGTCGACCAGAAAGTTTATCAGGTACCCCACCAGCAGAAATGCGGCGAATATCGCCGCCTTCGATACGGATATTCCGGATGGATGCGGAAGGATGTATCTTCGCAGCAGCGCGTAGATGGCCGCCAGCGGAACTGCATTCATGACGACGAAGACCGCGCGCTGCGGCATGTCGGTCATCAGTTGATAAAGGGCGTAGTTGTAGGGCTTCAGGAGGTATTGGCTCAGATTCCCCAGCCGGATGTCGTCCGATATCCTGAATATCGACGTCGTCGAGGTGATGTTGCTCACGATCAGGGTCGCGAAATAGTACGTGACGATTTCCTCCGTGCCGAGCGGCATCCCGTCGTTTCCGCGCGCCGCGGCAATCCACAGCAGGGTATTGATCCCGAACGGCACCAGGGAGAACAGGAACGAGGATATGAAGTTCACCCGGTATTCCAGCTGGTTGGCCAGGGCGGTCCTGAATATTCCGCAGTATTTCCGCATGGCGCAGCCTCGATCATCTCCCGTAGATCCGTCTGATGACGTCTTCCATGCCGATGTTCTCGATGTTGATGTCGCTCAGCTCCTCGATGAAGTTGTTGGAGATGTCCTTCAGGATGTCCAGGCTCGTCTCGGGATCTGCGGAGATCCTGACGGCGTTGTCCTCCACTTTTTCGGCCTGAAGGCTTCCCCTCGACCCGAGCGCTTCGATCATTCCGTCCGCGTTCGGCGCATTCAGCTTCAGGATGAAATACTTTTGGCTCAGAAAGTCCCTTTTGAAATTGTCGAACGTGTCCGCGTAAATTTTTTCTCCCTTGTCGAGCAGGATCAGGGAGTCGCAGAGGGACACGATGTCGTTGAAGTTATGGCTGGTCAGGATGACGGTCGATGCGTGCGCCGCGCAGTACCGCTTCAGGAACTCGCGTATGTTGTGCTGGGTGACGACGTCCAGCCCTATGGTAGGCTCGTCGAGAAAGATGACGTCGGGTTTGTGGAGCAATGCGGCTATCAGCTCCATCTTCATCCTTTCCCCGAGGGACAGGCGCCTCACCTGTACGTTGACCAGTTCCTCCACGCCCAGCAATGCGACCATCATGCGCAGGATGTCCCGGTAGTCCTTGTCCTCCACCCCGTAAATCGTCCTGTTCAGCTCGAAGGAGTCCAGGGCCGGCAGGTCCCACCACAGCTGGCTCCTGTTTCCCATGACCATGGAGATGCGACGCAGGTATTCCTTCTTCTTGTCGAAGGGACGATACCCCAAAACGTCGATCCGTCCCCTCGAGGGCATGATCAGGCCGGACAGCATTTTCAGCGTGGTGGTCTTTCCCGCCCCGTTCAAGCCGATCAGGCCGGTTATCGCCCCCCTGGGGATCCGGAAGGAAAGGTCGTTGACCGCGCTTTTAAAAAGCGGCTTGCGATGGAACAGGTTCCTCAGGCTCCCCCTCAGCCCCGGTTCCTTTTTGTAATACGCGTAATCCTTGCCGATCCCCTCCGCCGTGATGACGCTGCTGCGGCTAACTGCCCGCGCCGGCATATCTTTCGAGCCCCCTTTCGAAGACGAAATCCGACAGGCAAAAAAACACGAGGGACGATGCGAACGAATATATCGTGAGCGGCAGACTCAACCCCTTCACGACGGACAGGATCGGGAAGTTGAAGCACACCAGCAGGGGAACGGCGAAGATGAGGAGCTTCCGCACGAGCGAGGGGTATATCGTCATCGGCTTATTCCCTACGGTGATCAGCTCGGAGCCTATGCCCATGACGATATCCATCCTCATGACCCAGAAGGACAGGGACATCAACAGATACATGATGGAATAGATCAGCAGGAAACCGTTGAGCGAGAGCAGAACGTACGTCACGGCCCCCGCCGGGGTGAGGGGCGTCTCGAGCCTTGCCAGACAATAGGCTATTCCCGCCGCGTTGAGCAGTATGTTCTTGACCTGCGGCACGTCGAATTCATGGAACGAGATGTTGAACCGCTTGTTGATGGGCTTGAGCAGGATGAAATCCAGGCTGCCCGTGTTGACCATCTCCGGGAGCCTTCGCAGGCCCGGGACGATCAGGAGGGTGAACGCGGAATCCATCAACCCTCCCTGGAAGGTCAGCATCAGCGTCTGGTATCGGTTCCAGCCGTTTATCGTCTCCGTGTGCGTGAACACGACGTCGATGAAGAGGACGTACATGGCCGTCCAGACGAGCTCGAAGGTCCCTCCGGCGATGAAGTTGAACTTGTACTCCATCAGGTTCATCAGGGAGCCTCTCAGGTAAGCCTTCATGACGGAACGGTATTTTTTCATGGGCCCCGGTCTCCTCGCAAAAGACGAGAGCGTCATCCCGAACTCGGGGACGGCCTGTCATTCATCTGTCAGCCATCTTGGGCATCCTTTCACATCTTAGCAGCCTCTCGCGACAGCTGTATGTCGTAGTTGGACAAAAATTTCCATGCGGTTTCGATCAGCTCTACCCGGTAGTCCTCCGGCCCCACGACCTTCACCCTGTCGCCGAAGCTGAGCAGCAACGCCTTCCACAGGCGTTCCCTCGCCGGGACGCGGATGAAGGTCCTGCGGGCGTCCCCGGCCAGCTCTTCGATGGGGCAGTCGGGAAAATACTCCTCCATCAGAGGCGCGTCCTCCGCGGAGAAATGCACCTCGATATCGATGCAGGTCCTGTAGTACGCCTGCTCCGACTCCTGCATCCGCCGCTCGATGTCCCCGTGCTCGATCCCCGAGCTCCGTTCCGTGACCTCGGGATTTTGCATCCTTGCGACCTTGAACGTCCTGTACTCCCTGTGCTCCAGGGAGTAGGCGAACAGGTACCATGCGTACCATTTGTAATGGATGGCCAGCGGTTCGACGTGAGGCCGGGATCGCTTTCCGTCCGCGTTCCGGTAATCGAACGCGACGCGCTTCCTGTCGGAGATGGCCGACTCCAGCAGGGCGTTCAGGTCCTGGACCCTTTTGTTCTCCCTCGCGACGCTGAAATCCCAGAAGACCTTCTGCCCCCCCTCCCTCTCGATGATGGCGTTGTATTTCTCTATCAGGGTGTCGAGCGCATCGTTGGAGTAGGACGTCGCGAGGCTTTCCAGCGCCCTCGCGATCATCTGCTGTTCGCCGCTTCGGATGTCGATGTTTTTCATCCTGTACGCGGGAAGGATGGAATAGCCCCCGAACCTGCCGTTGACCGAGTACACCGGAATCCCCGCCGAGGAGATGGATATGATGTCCCGCTGGATGGTGCGGACCGAGACCTGGAAGCGCTCCGCCAGACGCGAGGCGGAGACGCTTTCGTGATTCAGCAAGTGGATGATGATGCCGAGGAGACGATCCAGTTTCATTTTACGAGGAATACCTCCGCAAGTCGCTGCATTGCATGGGTAAGGGGTACGCCGCGACGACGGCTGAGGCCGAGCTCAGAACCACAGGGGCCTCTCGTCTCCGAAATGCGGGGCCGCTCCGTCCCGGTAGGGATCGTAGCGGTTTATGTTGCAGCCGAATTCTTTCAGGAGGCGGATTTTGTCCTCCGGCGTCCATTCGATCAGCGACATGCCGTCGAAGGCCTGGATCTGCCCGTCGTGCATGGCGTCTTTGAAACACCATTCGACCACGGTCTGGTCCCCTTTGTGAAAAAACTGCCGGATGTCCCATCGAAGGACGCTCCCGCGGGTGTTCCACTCGTCGAACCACTGCCTGATCCTCGGCAGCCCCCTGTATTCCGGACCCCAGCTCTCGATGTACACGGCGTCGTCGGAAAAAACGTCGGATATCCCCAGGGCGCTCTTTTGCAGCCACATATCGAACCACAGCCTGACGATCCTTTCCCTGCCGTCCCTTGTTTCCATATCCTCTCCTCGCTCCCTTTCCCCGTCGTGCCAGGGCTTCCCTTATGAAGCTGAAGCGTTCCCCTCCGCCTTGGGCTTGGGGGGCTTCGGGACAGCCCCGCCCCTCTCCGGGGCGGCGGGGAAACGGACGTCCATCTGCGGGTAGGGGATATCCACGCCCTCCTGTCGGAACAGGGACAGGATGTGGTGGCGCATGTCGCTGGCCACCTTTATCGAGGATGTCGTGCTCAGGTCCACCCAGAAATAGAGCATGAAGTCCAGGGAGCTGTCCCCGAAGCCCTGAAAGAGGACGAAGGGAGCGGGGTCCTTGAGGATCTTGGAGTGGTCCTTCAGCACCTTCAGCAGCAGCTCCTCCACGTGGCGCGAGTCCGAGTCGTAGGAGACGCCGACCTTCAATGTGTCCCGCTTCTTGGTATCCGAGCCCGTCCAGTTCGTCACCCGGTTCTCCAGCAGGTAGCGGTTCGGCATGATGACGTCGATGTTCTCCCAGGTCTTGATGCGGGTGGAGCGGGACCCGATCTCCTCGACGGTCCCCGAGGTGCCGTCGACCTCGATGATGTCCGCGATCTTGAAGGGGCGGCTGAACATGATGATGAAGCCGCTGATCAGGTTGTTGAAGAGGGTCTGGGCCCCGAAGCCGATGGCCAGCACCAGGGCGCCGCCCAGGAAGGCGAAGGCGGTCAGGGGGATGTTGACGATCTGGAGCGCGATCAGGACGAAGGAGAACCAGAGCACGTAAAAGACGATTCGCTGCGTGGCGTTGGCCGCCGTGATGCTCGCGGAGAAGCGGCGGATCATGCGCCTCTGGATCCAGCGGCTGCCCCAGGCGCTGAGGAAGAAGCTGGAGATAAAGACCATCAGGGCCGTGAGCAGCTTGCTGATGGTCACGGAGTACCCCTCGCCCTTCCAGAGCTCCGTGTTCCAGAAGCTCAGGAACGTCTTCCTGCCGAAGTCCCCGACCTTCTCCGCCAGCCGCAGGGTGTCGATGCGGGCGCTGGCCTCCTCATAGAGGGTGCGCTCCAGCATGATCTGATAGGGCAGGAGGTAGGCGTAACGGTTGAGGACGTTCGCGATCGTGTCCTGCTGGCTCTGCAGCATCTGGTTCAGGTTCTGCCGGGTCTTGCCCGTGGCCTCGCCCGCCATGTTCCGGGTCGTGGAGATGCGCTGATAGAAATCGCTCTGCAGGGTCTGGATGCTCTCGAGATGGGTCTGGAGCTCGGATATCCTGACCTGGGCATCGTTCCTGTACCTCCAGATATCCTCCCCCGTGGCCTTTTCGTTGAAGAGCCGGTAGCGGGCCCTCCAGATATTCTGGGCGTCCGTCAGGAACCCGATCTCGTCCTGGATCAAGGTGGTGTAGTATTCCCAATAATTCAGGTTGGCGAGACGCGCCATGAAGCGGGTGTTCGCCGGGGTGAGGGCGCCGGCGTCCGCGCTGTCGGCGTCGACGGCCGCACGGGCCTGGGAGAGTGAGGACGAGGCATCGTCGAAGCTGCCCCTGACCGCAGTCATCTGCTTTTTCAGGTCGTCGATGCGTGTTTGCAGCGCCCCGACGTTCCGGTTCAGGGCCTCCTCGGGAAAGGTCAGCGCTGCCCGGACCCCCTGGAGCCTTTTCCGATCCTGGCGGATACTCCGGATGATCTCGTCGCAGCGCTGCTTCGCCTCCCTGGCCTGAAGCCACGACGAGGCCAGGTTCAGCCTCACGCGCTCGATCTCCAGCGCGCTGATGTTGGAGAGCGTCGTGCCGTCCTGAAGGGTCGATTCGGCCTCCTCCCTGAAACGGCTGACGTCGGACAGCCCGATGGACAGCTTGTTGAGGACGGACCTCAGGTTGAATACCATCAGGTCCAGCTCCTGACGGGACTTGTGAATGGCCTGGTTCAGCGCGTCATAGGCGTTGATGTCCGATGATGCGGAGGCGGAGAGCTCCGCGTCCTTCGAGGCCGTCACGGCGACGGCCATCGAGTCCTGACGGGAGGACAGGGTCTTGAGGTTCGTGTTGTAGGCTGCGTAGGCCAGGTTCAGGTCGGAGAGCAGATGGGCGTAGCGTTCCCTCTCCGCATCGGTATAGCCCCACTGGACCGCGTCCTCGGAGGCCGAGGCCGTCAGCTTCACGAGCTGCTTCATACGGAGGGCGACGTCCGCGCTGCCGAGAGGAAAATCCTTGAGCTCCGCCTCCACGGCGTCCCTGGAACCGGCGATGTCCTCGCTGACGCGCTGCTGGAGGATGGCGACGGTGTCCCCGGATCCCTCGGCGGCGTCCCCGCCGGTATCGGTCGCGGAGAGGACCGGCGACGAAAGGGCCAGGCAGAGCACGAGCGTCAGCATCCCCCCGGCCATGAGGCGGCTCCGGCGTCCGCCGTCCCTCGAAAACAGGTTCATTCGCATGATGTTTCTCCACATGATATCTGTCCAACCTCGTTCCCGTTTCCATTCTCGCACCCATGATCAGCGCTTCCCTGGGGATGAATTACATTTTACCCGCCGTCCCCCGGAGAGGCCAGCCCCGTATCTCCGAACGGGCCCCCGATCTTTCGGCGGGGGCCTCCGGCGCTGCGCGACGCCGGCTTCATGATAGAATACCCGCGGGCGGCGGGCCGTCAGGGGGCGCGCTCGTTCCCGTATCAAGGGGCGAAGCCCCCTGTTGATGTTTTCAGAGCCGATTTCAAAGAAAACGTTGATTTGAGCCGTGAAGCCTCCCGGTGGTACCCCAGCTTGCCTGTTTTTGAGGAAGAAACTTGCCGGGGCCGCCGCTATCCCCAGAGGGGAGCCTTCCGGCAGCCGCTCGCTTCGCTTGCGGGCCGCTCAGTCTCACGATAGCGGCGTGGGGGGCGAAGCCCCCATGTTCCCCTTCCCCGGGGGCTGGCTTTTGTTTTTTCGGAATCCCGTCCTCGGACGAAAGAGATAGACGGAGGTCGCGATGTTTTTAAGCATGACGGGATTTGGCCGTTCCTCCCGGGATTTTCCCTGGGGGGTCGTGACGTTCGAGCTTACGTCGGTCAACCATCGGTATCAGGATTTCTCGGTGCGGCTGCCCCGCGAGCTCGCCTCGCTGGAGAGCTGGATGGTCGCCTCCCTCCGTTCCGCCATAAGGCGCGGCAAGGTGAGGCTTTCCGCGGATGTCGCCTGGAATCCCGGGGCGAGGAGCCCGGTGCTGGACGAGCGGGCCCTCCTCTCCTGCTTCGAAAAAGTTCAGGAGTTGTCGAAGGGGATGGGGCTTCCGGTGCCCTCCGACCTGACGGCGTTCCTGTCCGTCCCGGGGGTCTGCGACATGCCCGACGCCGCGAGGGGGGCGGAGCTCGACGCCGAGGCATGGAGCGGGCTGCTGAACGAGGCCGTCGCCTCTCTGATGGAGATGAAGCGTTCGGAGGGTGCCAAGCTGCTGGCGGTCGTGGAGGAGGAGCTGAGGGCCTTCGAGGCCGTCGCGGCGTTCCTCGCCGAGCGGTGGAAAACGGCCTCGGATGGGGCCGTCGAGGCCCTCAGAACCCGAATCGAGAAGGTCGTGGAGCATTTCGGACTTGGAATCGACGACGGACGGCTCGCCCAGGAGGTCTCCCTCATGTCCGATCGCTGGGACGTCTCGGAGGAGCTGGCGCGCCTCGCCGCTCATATCGCCAAATTCCGCCAGACGGCCGGAGGCGGGGAGTCCGAGGGGCGCAAGCTGGACTTTCTGATCCAGGAGATGAACCGCGAGGTCAACACGATGGGTTCCAAGGTGGGGGACGCCGAGTTCCGGTGGGGGGTCGTCGAGGCGAAATCGTGCCTCGAGCGGATCCGGGAGCAGATACAGAACGTGGAATGAGATGAATTTGGAAATGACAGGGATCGAGGAACGATGAAGGCAAAGGAAAGGGGAACGCTTTTTGTCCTCTCGGGCCCCAGCGGCGTGGGCAAGGGGACGCTGCGCGCCCGGGCGCTGAGGGATATCGAGGGGCTGACCTACTCCGTCTCCTGCACGACGCGCCCTCCCCGGCCCGGGGACCGCGAAGGGGTGGACTACCGTTTCGTCTCCGAGGACGAGTTTTCGAGGATGGTGGAGCAGGGGCGGTTTCTGGAGTACGCCAGAGTCCATGGAGGCCCCCGCTACGGGACCCTGAGGGAGGACGTCGAGCGCGAGCTGGACGCGGGGCGGGACGTGCTTCTGGAGATCGACGTCCAGGGGGCCCTGCAGGTTCGTTCCCTCATCCCCGACGCCGTCACGATCTTCGTTCTTCCCCCCTCGGAGGAGGAGCTGGAGCGCAGGCTGCGGGGACGCCATACCGAGACGGAGACGGAGCTCAGGGCCCGGCTGGAGAGCGCCAGACGGGAGCTGAAGGAGGCCCCGAAATATGACCGGGTCCTGGTGAACGACGATCTGGACGAGGCCTCGACGGCCCTCAGAAGAATGGTTATGGATTTCAGGGAAGGCAGGTTGCGGAGATGAAATTTTACGACCTCGACGCGCTCGAGAATAAATGCGGGACCGACAACAAGTACGAGATCACGGCTCTGGTGGCGGCCAGGGCCCGGTGGCTGAGCGAGCATAAAACGGTGGAGGAGGACCTTTCGATCAACGAGAAATATCTGTCGATGGCCCTGCTGGAGTTCGAGAAGGGGGAGGTCCCCGAGGAGTGGACGAAGCGGATCCCCGAGCCCTCGGGCGTCGAATGATCGCCTGGAAGCGGGCCCGGCGAGTTCTGCTCTGCGTGACGGGGGGCATCGCCGCGTACAAGATCCCGGAGCTGGTCAGCCGGCTGGTCAGGCTGGACTGCGAGGTGGAGATCCTCATGACGCGCGCAGCGGAACGGCTTGTCAGCCCCCTTGCGCTCTCCACGCTGTCGGGGCGCCGGGTCTGGCGTCAGGACGATTTCCTCTCCTGCGAACGGGGGTTCGAGATCCCGCATATACGGCTGGCTGATTGGGCGGAGGTCGTCCTCGTCGCCCCCTGTACGGCCAATACCGCTTCGGATCTGGCCCACGGGAGGGGGGAAAGCCTGATCGCGTCGGCCCTGCTTGCCGCGAGGGGCCCGGTCCTTCTGTTCCCTGCGATGAACGTGCACATGTTCGAGCATCCCGCGACGCAGCAGAACCTGCGCATCCTGTCGGAGCGGGGGGTTCGCGTGGTCGACCCCGCTTTCGGCGCTCTGGCCTGCGGTTACGAGGGCAAGGGGCGGCTGCCGGAGACGGACCTGATCCTGGAGGAGCTGTTCCGTGCCCTGGCCCCGAAACGGGACATGGAGGGCGTCCGTCTTCTGGTGACCGCGGGGCCGACCCGGGAGTACCTCGATCCGGTCCGCTACCTCTCCAATCCCAGCACGGGCCGGATGGGTATCTCCATGGCCCGCACGGCGTGGTATCGCGGCGCCGAGGTGAAGCTGGTTCTGGGGCCGGTCGAGGGGACGGGGACGCTCCATGGGCTGGAGGTTCGCCGCGTCGTCTCCGCCCTCGAGATGTACGATGCGGTCATGGAGGAGTCGGATTGGGCCTCCTGCGTGGTCAAGGCCGCCGCGGTGGGCGACTATCGCGCAAGGGACCGCTCCCCCCGCAAGATCAAGCGGGAGGGACGGGAGACGGTCTCCATCGAGCTCGAGCAGAACCCGGACATCGCGGCGGAGGTCGGGCGGCGCAAGAGGCCCGGGCAGGTCCTGATCGGCTTCGCGGCGGAGACCGACGACCTCCTGAAGAACGCGCGCGCGAAGATGGAGCGGAAGGGCCTGGACCTGATCGTGGCCAACGACGTGCTGGCGCCCGGGTGTGGGTTCGGGGCGGATACCAATACGGTGCGCGTACTTTTCCGCGATGAGGAGACGGTCCTCTCGGGAAGCAAGGAGGAGGTTGCCGACGGGGTCTGGGATCTCGTTGCCGGACGGGGCCTGTTTTAGTGGACTGCCGCATCGATGTCGTCGTCCCCGGCCCCTGGTGGACCCCCCTGACCTATGCGGCAGAACGCCCCCTGCCGACCGGGGCCCGGGTGCGGGTCCCCCTGGGACGGGGCACGCGCGTGGGGTTCGTGCTGGGCCCCGCGGAGGGGAAAACGCCGCCGAAGAATCTGAGGACCGTCGCCGAGCTCCTGGACGAGGGAAACGTCCTGGGGGGCGATCTGTGGGATCTGGCCCGTTGGATGGGGAGGGCCTTTCTCTGCGGAACCGGCCAGGCCCTGCAGACGATCTGCCCCGGCGAGCTCCTCAGAGGGGAGCCCGCCCCCTCGGCGGACGGGCCGGAGCCGTCCGGGTCCGTTTTGAGGGAGTCCTCCTGTTTCGATCCACGGGATGAGGTGCGGACCGAGCTCTACATGCGGCGGCTGGAACAGGGAGGACGGACGCTGCTCCTCTTTCCCGAGAGACGGATGGCCAGGGCCTTTTTCGGTCGCCTGCCCCCGAGGATTCGGGCTGAGGCCCTCCTGTGGCCTTCCACGGGCGGAAAGCGGCTCTGGAGGGCCTGGAGGGAGGTTCGGGAGGGGCTTTTCCGCATTGTCGTCGGAGGGCCGGGAGGGGTCTTCGCCCCGCTCGCACCGGAGATGATCATTGTGGACGACGAGTCGAATCCCGGTTATATCGCTCAGCGTCCCCCGCGGGTGTCGGCCCGCAGCTTGGCGGGGCGTCGGGCCGCCAGGCTGGGAGCGGAGCTGTTCCTTGGCGGAAGGATGCCCTCCTCCAAGACCTTTTTGAGGACCTCGCCCCAGTGCTGCGTGCTGCCCGAACGGCGATGTCTCGTTTTTGCCGACATGCGCCGCTCTCTCGCTGCGGAGGCACGGGGTGTCGAGGGGACGCTCCCCCTGACGGTGTCCCTGTTGGAGAGGACGCGCACGGTCCTGGGGGAGGGGCGGAATGCCCTGTGGATACTGGACCGCCGCGGCGAGGCGGCTGAGGTTTACTGCTCGGACTGCGGCAACCCCGTGACGTGTCCCCGGTGCGGGGGGATCATGCGTGCCGAGGGGAACGGCGGGCTGCGGTGCGTCCGCTGCGGCGCCGGAGAGCCCCTCGAACGTCTCTGCTCCGTCTGCCGCGGCGCCCTGTGGATGGGGCGAAGGCCCGGCCTCGAGGCCCTGGCCGAGATCGCCGGACGCCTCATCCGCGGTTATCCGGTCCTCTCGAGCGAGGCGGCAGGGCACGGGAAGGGGAGCGGCGCATCCTTGATCCTGGGGACGCGCGGCGCTCTGGCGCTCTGCGACACGCTGGACGTGGGGCTGACCGCATGGCTGGACCTGGAAGCCGAGCTGCGGAGGCCCGAGTACGGCGCACGGTTCCAGGTCTTCAGCATGCTTTGGGAGTCCTGTTGGCGGGGCCGCCCGGCGAGGGCCGCGAGGGAGCGCCTCGTGTTGGTCCAGAGCCGCCGTTCCGGAGCCGTCTGGCGGGATGTTCTGGCCCGGGGCTGGGGGGGGTTCTGGCGCGACGAGCTGGACAACCGCAGGGAGCTGGGGCTTCCCCCGTTCGGGGTGCTGGTGCAGATCGAGCCGTCCCCGGGCGGGGACCGCGGGGAACTCCTCCGCACCCTGGAGGATGCCGGCTTTTTCGTCATGGACCCGGGGGAGCCCGATCTGCCTCTCTGGGTGAGCGCCGCCACCACGGAGGCCTTGTGGCAGGTTCTTGCGCCCCGTTTTGGGATCGGGCATTCCCGCGAGGGGTTCCCCACCGTGACCGTGTGGGCGGAGTGACCCCGGGGCGGTGGGGCGCCCGACCGTTCCCCGGGAGGAGGGAGGACGATGCAGGATTGGCGTTCGGCGGCCCGCGATATGGTGGAGTCCCAGCTGATCCCCCGGAATATCCGGAACGAAGAGGTCCTGAAGGTCATGGCCTCGCTTCCGAGGCACCTTTTTGTCCCGTTCCGCTACGCGGAGGACGCCTACATCGACAGGCCGCTGCCCATAGGGGGACGGCAGACGATCTCTCAGCCCTACATGGTGGCGAAGATGACGGAGCTTCTGGAGGCGGAAAAGGGAATGAAGGTCCTGGAGATCGGGACCGGATCGGGATACCAGTCCGCGGTCCTGGCCTCCATGGGGCTCGACGTCTGGTCGGTGGAGCGCGTCGATCTCCTGGCGAAGCGGGCGCAGAAGCTCCTTTCCGACATGGGGTTCGGCGTGAAGGTCTTCCACGGCGATGGGCGTCTGGGTTGGGCGGAGGCCGCGCCCTTTGACCGCGTCATCGTCACGGCGGCCTCGGAGCGCGTCGAGCCGGCGTGGGAGGACCAACTGGCGCCGGGAGGGCGCCTGGTCGTGCCGCAGGATGTAATGACGGGAGGGCAGAGGCTTCTCGTGCGCCGCAAGGGGGATGCCGGGTACTCGGATACCTGGTATGATTATTGCCGTTTCGTCCCTCTGCTGGAGGGAAAGGGCGACAAGGGGGCGCCGCTTTAGGGAAGCGCTGATTAAAACAAAAACGCATATTTTGCCAAAGGGAAGTATGCAAA
>NZ_CALIAA010000271.1 GCF_938040765.1 uncultured Fretibacterium sp. | reverse complement strand
TGCTCAACCGCGCGATCTCCGAGCGTTACGCGCACGGCTCCACCTTCAAGGTCCGCGTGTGCACGAAGTGCCTCAAGTCCGGCTTCGTCAAAAGGGCAGCCTCGGCAGCCTGATCTGCGGGGACGGGACAAAAGAGAATCGGTGCGGAATCCTTCGGGATTCCGTTTGTTTTTTATGTCTCCCCGGGAGCGCGCTTCGGGCCTGAGCCCCTCCTTCGCTCCGCCTGCGCCGCCGCGACCCTGCGGCCTCGTTTCCTCCGTCCGTGTATTCTACCGTAATCGGAAACAAAGGACAAACCTCTGCTTCGGAGGGCGCGAGAAACAGGAGGAGACGAACGGGGCTTCTCATGCCGTGATTCTTGCAAAGGGCACAGCCCGAAGCCGTCGGCGGGACGATATAATAAGGTAGGACAAGGAAGACGACGGAGGGATCGCTATGGGGTCCGAGGACCGCTACTGCAAGACGTATTCCATCTCATGGGAGAAGATCCATCAGGACTGCAAGTCCCTGGCGGAAAGGCTCCACGGGATGGGAAGATGGGAGCGCATCGTGGGGATCGCCCGGGGGGGACTGGTCCCAACGGCGATCGTCGCACGGGAGCTGGGCATCAGGCTGGTCGATACCGTCTGCATCTCGAGCTACACTCTCAGGACCCAGGGCAGGCCCAACATCCTGAAGGGAATCACCACCGAGGACGGGGGCAGAAACTGGCTTATTGTCGACGACCTCGTGGACACGGGCAAAACGGCACAGGTCGTGCGCGCCCTCCTTCCCAACGCCTGCTTCGCCACGGTCTACGCAAAGCCCGAGGGGCGTCCCTTCGTGGACACCTTCATCACGGAGGTCTCCCAGGACACATGGATCCTCTTTCCATGGGATGCGGAGTACGCCTACAGCAAGCCGCTGGTGGAGGACGCCTGAGCCGCGGACGGGGGAAGCGGCAGTACCGCTCCCTCCCGTCCCCAATCGGCTCGCTCGGATCCGGAGCCGAATCACGCCTGAAGATCCAGCGCCCTGCCCATACCCATCGACTGCAGAAGCTGGGTCATCGTCGCCTGCTGAAGGTCCATGACGTTCCTCAGCACCGACACCTGCACCGCGGAGCTCACCCGCGCGGCGGCCATTTCCATGGAGTACCTTGCGACGTCTCCTGATATATCCATGGCGTCTCACCTCCTTTCCTGCGATGTTTCGCCCCCACCGCGCCGGAACCGCGGCCCCGATGGGGATCTCAAACAGGAC
Organism: uncultured Fretibacterium sp.; assembly: GCF_938040765.1. Taxonomy (GTDB): domain Bacteria; phylum Synergistota; class Synergistia; order Synergistales; family Aminobacteriaceae; genus CAJPSE01. The sequence continues at coordinate 525 of NZ_CALIAA010000271.1, read as the reverse complement.
AACCTGTTTTCTGAGGGAGGATACGTTATGCTGAACTATCTCGAATTCGCCGGCTGGCTCATCTTAATCACCTGGATCGCCTCATATGTGTTCCCGCGCTACATCATGCCGTCCCTCCATCCTCTCTACGACGCACTGGAGGAACTCCACGGCGGGAGCGGAGGAATGGGCTTCCTCGGGGCTCCCCTGTCCCTGCTCTTCCAGATTATCCTCTCCCTGGCCCTGACCTGGCTCCTGACGGGCTGGTCGGCCTGGTGCGTGCTCTACTGCAGGGCCTACACCCGCGGCATGACCACCGGCCGGATTCAATATTACCTCACCGGCCTCTTCTGCTGCGAGTTCGCGCTCTCCCGAATGGCGAAGGCCGACCGCTACCGGGGGTTCTTCCTGTCCGTACTCCCCTTCGCCATGGCTATGGGCGCCTTCATCGTGTACAGCGTCAACCCCGCCTCCATCAGAAAGATGTACCCCTGGCTGGTGCGCTGGATGGGCTTTTACTTCTAGCCCGGCGTCCGCTCGGCCCCC
>NZ_CALIAA010000270.1 GCF_938040765.1 uncultured Fretibacterium sp. | reverse complement strand
CTTCACATCGCTGCGGATTTTTTGGGGGGAGGGGGTTGTTGTCCAAACCTCAGAACCTATGCTATACTATCTTGGTTTATGTGCTTGAGATACAACTTGTTCCGTTGTCTTGAGCCGTTTCACATGATATTTTTCGCTTTCGACAGTATTTTCGTTCGGACAGGATAGATAGTAAGGAGGCGTTGTTTATGGATAAGGGGACCTTCCAGCCGCACAGGAAGCCGCGCAAGAGAAAGATCGGTTTCCTGGCTCGTTCTTCCTCTCCCTCGGGGCGCAAAATTCTTCGCAACCGAAGGCGCAAGGGCCGTAAGTGCCTGACCATGGCGTAACCCTGAGGAAAGGTCGGGAGTTCGACCTCATCTTCCGCACCGGTCTTCGCGTTCAGGGAGATCTGGTGCGGTTGTTGTTTTTGAGGAGTCCGGGCCAAACCGAACCGCGCGTGGGGGACGCGGTGGGTAAGCGTCAGGGAAAGGCCCATGTCCGCAACCGGGGGCGCCGCATTCTGCGCGAGGCCTTTCGGCGTCTGGTGCCCTGGGTGGTCTCGGATGCGGCGCTTGTCCTATCTCTGAAGGACCGGGCTCTTGGCGCCTCCGCCGTTGCCGTCTGGCATGATATGACCAGGGTCCTGCAGCGGCAGGGCCTTCTGCTCGACGGGTGGAACGGAGCGGACTGGGATTCGCCCGTTTTGCGCCGTGTCCTCTGAACGCCCGCGGGGCCCGCGCCGGCGATGCTGCGGCAGTCCCGCCGCAGTTCTGGCGGTGCTGCTGATTCGAGGATATCAGCGTTTCATATCGCCGCTGCTGGGACACCGATGCCGTTTTTACCCATCTTGTTCCCAGTACGCGCTTGTCGTGTTTCAGGAATGGGGTTTTTGCATGGGCGCATGGATGACGCTTCGGCGCCTTTTGAAGTGCGGCCCATGGCACGAGGGGGGCTACGATCCTCCCCCGAGACGTTGCGGATCTGCCAAGTCGGATAGGGATGGTGAACTTTTTTGAGTTATTTGTGGACACAGGCCGGAAACTTTATGACATGGCTTTTGGAAAGCCTTTACCTGCTGACGAACTCCTGGGGGCTGGCGATTATCCTCCTGACGATCCTGGTTCGTATCGCCATGCATCCCCTGACGCAGAAACAGATGGTCAGCATGCAGAGGATGCAGAAGCTTCAGCCTATGATGAAGGTCCTGCAGGAGAAGTACCAGGACGACAAGGAGACGCTGAACCGAGAGGTGATGTCCCTCTATAAGGAGCACAAGGTCAACCCGGCTGCGGGGTGCCTGCCCCTGCTCATTCAGCTTCCCATCTTCATCCTGCTCTACAGTGCCCTGTCCCGTCACGGTTTTACCGACGCCACGTTCTTGTCCGTCCAGCTCGACGGATCGGTCCTGACGACCGTCGCCAAGGCCATCAACCTGGTGGATGAGGCCGGCGTACCCATTCCGAACAGCCAACTCGGCTTCGTCATGGTGTTTTTTTCCGCCCTATCCAATCCCTCGCTGCTCTTCTCCAACCTGGGCATGTGGCTTCCCAACACCATCCTTCTGTTGATCATCGCGTTTCTTACCTGGTACCAGCAGCACATCTCCGCCTCGGGGAACCCCCAGATGGCCATGATGAGCTGGTTCATGCCCATTTTCCTGACTTTCATCTGCCTCAGCCTGCCCGGAGGGGTTCTGCTTTACTGGGGCGTCTCCTCCCTGCTCGGCGTGATTCATCAGCTGCGCGTCATCCGCAGGACCAGCCAGGAAATGCAGGAAAAACCGGCGCTCTTTCAGGAGAAGCCGACGCGCAAATCCGAAGCGTGAGCGTCGCGATGTGGAGAGGGGCAGGGACGGATTCGAGGACGAATTGAGGAAAGAAGGTTTTTTCCGTGACCGACGATAAGCATGTTATTGACGACAAGCACCTTGTTTTCGACGTGAATACCGTCGAGGAAGCACTGGATCTGGCCTCCCGTCAATGGGGCGTTCCCGCGGAGGAGCTCCGGTCCGAGGTGATCGGCTCCGAAAAAGTATTTTTAGGATTGTTCGGCAAAAAGCTCAAGGTCGAGGTGACCTTGCCCGAGCGCTCCCTGCTTTGCAGGGGGCGGGATTTCGTGGACGACCTGCTGAAGCTTATGGATCTTCGCGCCGACACGGTTCTTCGCGAGGAGGAAAACGTCGTCGACATTGAGGGGCAGGACGCGGAAATTCTGGTCGGCCGGCACGGCGACGGCCTGAAGTCCATGGAGTACCTGCTGAATCTCGCCCTGCGCGACCCCGGGTCTCAGCCCCGCGTCCGTCTCGACAGCAACGGCTACAGGGAGCGCAGGATACGAAGCCTGGAGCGTCTGGCCGAGGCGACGGCCAGACAGGTCGTGGAGTACGGGGTCCCCATTCGCCTCGACCCCATGCTCAGTTGGGAGCGTTGGGTGATTCACACCTCCCTCAAGGATCGGGAGGATGTCAAGACCGAGTCGGTGGGGGAGGCCCCGGAGCGCAAGGTGGTCGTCATGCCGAAGATCGATGCCGCCAAACTCCAGGAGGGCAGCGGCTACAGGCCCGCATCGTCGCGTTTCCCGCACCGCCGCAGGCGCCGCTGACCGAATCGGAATCCCCATGTTCCCCGTTCTCATAAAGATTGGGACGATAACCCTCGATACGTACT
>NZ_CALIAA010000269.1 GCF_938040765.1 uncultured Fretibacterium sp. | reverse complement strand
GCGCCCCGCCCTATCTCGGCGCTCTGCGGAAGCTCACCCTCAGGTCGCAGACGTCGCCCCGCGTCCGGTAGCGGAAGAACGCAAGGGGGCGTCCGGCCTCGTCAAAGTCCCGGCGTTCCAGGAGCAGGATGGGGTCGCCCTCCGACAGCCCCAGCAGTTTCCCGTCCCCGGGGTCCACGGGGACGATCTCCAGGCTCTGCTCCGTCCTGAACGATGTCCTGCCGTAGTAGCGAAAGACCTCCATGACGGAGAACGCCATGAACTCGATCCCCTCGATGCCCGGAAAGACCTCCCGGGGCAGGTAGAACTCCTCGACGTAGAGGGGCTGGCTCCCCTCCAGGACGCGCTGCCTGACGTGGAAGAGCGGATCGTCCGCAGGGACGGCCAGCTTCCTCCCGTAATAGGGCCCCGCGGCACGAAGCGCCTTCTTCAGGACCTGCCGTCTCAGACGGTGCGGTTCCCGGAGCCGAAAGCCGAACTCCCCCTCGCCCAGGCGGGTCTCCGCCTTCAGCCTCACATAGACGCCCTTCCCCGCGACACTCCTCAGCAGCCCTTCTCGGACCAGGAGGGCGACGGCCTCCCGGACCGTCCGGCGGTTCAGGCCATAGGCCGCAGCCAGCTCGTTCTCGGAGGGGATCGCCGTCCCCGGCGGATACTCCCCCTCCTCGATCTTCGCCCGCAGCACCTCCCGGAGCTGGGCTCTGTAGCTCGGAAATCCGTCGTCCCTGGGCATCAGGCTTCTTCCTCGCGGCAGGCGGCGTTGTGATAGATGAGACGAAGCCTGTCGCTCCGTATGACGCTCTTGCAGTACTCGACGGGAGTGCCCCCGCCATCGGTGACGACGGAGCGGACAAAAAAAGCGGGGCTCCCCTCGGAGACCCGCAGATGCCGCGCCTCCCACGCGTCCACGTAGGTAACGCTTATCGTCTCCTGTCCGACGGACAGGTCCGCGCCGTATTCCTCCTCGAGGACCGAATACAGGGAACTCGAGGAGAGGGTTCGGTCGGAGATTCCGGGGAAGGCCGCCTCGCTGAGGTAAACGTACTCCAGAAGCAGGGGCTCCTCATCGAGCCGGCGAAGCCTCACGGCATGAAAAATGGACGTCCCCAGGGGAACCCGCAGGAACTTGCTCACGGACTTCGGGGCCTCGAAGGAACCGGATCTCAGGACCACGGAGTCCGGCTCCATCCCCATCGAGCGGCCCCACTGGGTGAACGACAGAAGGTCCGTCAGGTCCTTTTCGAGCCTGCGTCTTTCGACGTAATGCCCCGACCCGACGCGGCTGGCGATCCTCCCCTCGAGGCGCAGGAGGGAGAGCGCCCGCCGCAGCGTCTCCCGGTGGACGTTCAGGGCGCCGCAGATCTCCCGCTCGCTGGGAAGCCGGCCTCCGCGCGCCGGGTCGGATTCCTCGAGAAGGCAGAGGAGCCGCTCCTTCGCCCTCTCGAAAGGCGTGATCTCCTTAATGGTCCGTCAGCCTCCCCTCCCGACTCCCTCTCTCCCGCTCCCGCTACAGGATGTTCCGTTCCGTATCCTTGTCGAAGACGTGGATGCGGTTCCAGTGGACGTGGAACTCGGCCTCGTCCCCCACCGTCTTCTCCGTATCCGGGACGACCCGCGCCACGACCTGCCGGCCGAAGAGCGTGGAGTAGAGAAGCGTCTCGGACCCCATGAGCTCCGCCACCTCCACGGTGGAGCGTAGGCGGGAAAACCTCTTCGTGAGGGGGTTGACCTCGCTCTCGTGAAGGCTTTCGGGGCGGATTCCGGCCACGACCTCCCTGCCCACGTAGCCCCTCTCCTTCAGCTTTCGTTCCCGCTCCTCGGAGACCCCCAGGACGCTGCCGTCCGGGAGCCGGATCTGAAGGACCCCATCCTCCTCGACGACCGTCCCGGGGAGGAAGTTCATCTGAGGGCTTCCGATGAAGCCGGCCACGAACATGTTGACCGGCCGGTCGTACAGCGCCTTGGGGGCGTCTATCTGCTGAATCTCCCCGCCGTTCATGATGACGATGCGGGTCCCCATCGTCATGGCCTCGGTCTGGTCGTGGGTCACGTAGATGAAGGTCGTCTTCAGGCGGTTGTGCAGCTTGGCGATCTCCGCACGCATCTGGACCCGCAGTTTGGCGTCCAGGTTCGAGAGGGGCTCGTCCATCAGGAAGACCCGGGGCTCGCGGACGATGACCCTCCCCAGGGCGACGCGCTGGCGCTGACCGCCCGAGAGCGCCCTGGGCTTTCGGTGCAGCAGGTCCTCGATGCCCAATATCTCCGCCGCCGCCCTCACGCGCTTTTCGATGACGTCCCCGGGGACCTTGCGGAGCTTCAGGCCGAACGCCATGTTGTCGTAGACGGTCATATGCGGGTAGAGGGCGTAGTTCTGGAACACCATGGCGATGTCCCGGTCCTTGGGGCAGAGCCCGTTCACCAGGGCGCCGTCGATGTAGAGCTCCCCCTCGCTGATGTCCTCGAGCCCGGCGATCATCCGCAGGGTGGTGCTCTTTCCGCAGCCGGAGGGTCCGACCAGCACGATGAACTCCCGGTCATCGATGGTCAGGTTGAAGTCCTTGACGGCGACGACGCCCCCGGGATAGACCTTCTTGAGCCCCTTCAGTTCCAGACTGGCCATGGCGTTCCTAGTACGGCACCTTGCCCATGTAGCGACGGGTCTTGAGGGGATGGTTTCTCCTCTCCGCCAGGGCGTCGCTGTAGCGGCCGAGCACGGCCAGCAGGATGAACGGGCCGTAGATTCCGCGCCGCTCCGGGGCTATTCCCTCCAGAGGATAGTTCTTCGTGTCGATCAGATGGGCCCTGCGGGTGTACTGTTCGGCAAACTTGACCACGCGCTCGGTGAGAGGCCGGGTCTCGTCCTCGCCCTGGAATATCAGCAGGTTGGTGTCCTCCGTGAGGATCTCGAAGGCCCCGTGGAAGAACTCCCCCGCATGGATGGACTGGGCGGGAATCCACTGCATCTCCTGGAGGATGCACATGGCGTAGGAGTAAGCCTCGCCCCAGTTGATGCCGCTCCCGGTGACCATGAAGAAGGTCTGGTCGTGATTCTTCTCGGCGAACTCCCGGGCCTCGTCCCCGGCAGCGGCGCGGATGCGCATCAGCCCCTCCGGCAGAAGGCTCAGCTCCTTCTGCACCTGCTCGTAGTCGATGCCGTATCCCAGCTTGTCCAGGAGGCAGAAGACGATCTGATAGAGCATGATGAGCTTGGAGTCCGTGACCCCGAACGGCGCATCGTTGGCGAAGACGTAGTCCACGGTCTTGCCCAGCGGGGTGTCCGCCTTGCCGGCAAAGGCTATGGTGCGGGCGCCCCTCGAGCGGGCCAGCTCTGCGGCGGCCACGGTCTCCTTCGTCGTCCCCGTATAGGACGAGAGAATGACCAGGGAGCGCTCCGTCAGCGCCTTGGGCTTCATGTTCAGGAACTCGCTGGAGTTGTAGGGGGCCGAGGGAAGCGCCGTGTGAAGGGCCATCAGATACTGCAGCGGATACATGACCGCAAGGGAGCCGCCGCAGCCCACGAAGAAGACGCTGTCGATCGGCTTCTTCGTTATCTCCTTCATGGCCGCCTCGATGTTCTCCCTCTCCCGGATGCCCCGCATGAGCACTTCCCTGTATTCCTGGTGAGACTGTTGAGCCTGAAGATCACTCATAGCTATCCTTTCACTCCTCCCGAGGTTATGCCTCGAATAAACTGTTTTTGAAAGATCAGAAAAAGGACCACCATGGGCAGGGCGGAAAGCGTCAGCCCCGCCATGAGGATCGTCCATTCGGTGCGCAGACTGCTCTTGAGCCCCATCAGGCCGATGGGGATGGTCCTCAGGCTGTCGCTCTCGATGAACACCAGGGCGAACATGAACTCGTTCCAGCAGCTCATCGCGGTGAACAGGGCGGCCGTGACCAGGATGGGCTTGCTCATGGGAAGGATGATCCTGTAGAAGACCGTCCAGGCGGAACAGCCGTCGATGTAGGCGGAGTCCTCTATCTCCCTTGGGAGCGACAGCATGTAGGACCGGATCAGGAAGGTGGTGAAGGGGATCCGGTAGGCGACGTAGGGAATGACGAGGGCCCAATAGGTGTTGTAGAGCTTCAGCCTTTGAAGCAGCCTGAAGAGCGGGATCAGGCTGACCTGAGGGGACAGCATGAGCCCTCCGAGGACGAAGAGAAGCAGGACTCCCTGCCCCCGAAACTCGAAGCGGCTCAGGGCGAAGGCCGCGCAGGCGCTGATGAAGAGGGTCAGGCAGACCGAGGTCCCCGTGACGATGATGCTGTTCAGAAAATAGCGCCCCACGCCGCCCCTCCACGCGGTCGCGTAGTTCTCCCACAGAAATTTTTCAGGAAGCCCCCAGGTGTTCAAAAAGAGCCCCTGATTGTCCTTGAAGCCGCTGAGGACCATCCAGACCAGCGGCAGGATGATGAGCAGTGCGTAGAGGGCGAGAAGTCCGAGGATGAGGAGGTGTCCCGCCCTCCATCGGTTGTCGTGCATCATGGCGATGACCTAACTTTCCTGCCGTTTCGACGCCAGCAGCTGGACGAGCGTCATGGTGAAGGTGATGACGAAGATCGTCGTGGCGATGGCCGAGGCCAGCCCCATCTCGTCGTTGCGGAACCCCGCGCGGTAGAGATAGGAGGCCAGCACCTCCGTGCTGCGTCCCGGCCCGCCGGCCGTCATGACGTAAACCTCGTCGAAGACCTTGAACCCTCCGATGAGGGTGATGATCACGCACATCACCAGCGTGTCCTTGACCTGGGGCAGCGTCACGTAGCGGAACTTCTGGAACGCGTTGACCCCGTCGATCTCCGCGGCCTCGTAGAGCTCCTGCGGGATCTTCTGGATCGCCACCAGGAAGAGCAGCATGATGTAGCCCATGTACTGCCACTGCGAGGTCGCGATGATCGCGAAGATGGCCGTGTTCTTCTCCCCGAGCCACGCATGGCACAGCCCTCCGAGCCCGATGCCCCTGAGCCCCTGGTTCAGCAGACCGATGCTCGGATGGTAGACCAGCTGAAAGAGGAGCCCCACCACCGAGATGGAGATGACGGAGGGCAGAAAGTAGACGGTGCGGAAGAAGGGCTGCATTCCTCGGAAGAGTTTTTCCTCCAGGACCGCCGCGAAGACCAGGCCCAGGCCGACCTGGAAGACGATGGATATCGCGGAATAGAGAACGTTGTTCTTGAGCGCCGTGTAGAAGACGGCGTCCGAGAAGAGCTTCCGGTAATATTCCAGTCCGACGTACACCCTCTCGCTGGAGAACGCCTTCCATCGATAGAGGCTCAGGACGAAGCTCTCCGCGATGGGGTAGTAGACGAACAGCAGGAGCAGAAGAAGCGCCGGCAGCAGGAAGAGAAGGGCCAGCTTTTTATTGCCGTAGATATTCATGCAAGATCTCCCTCTTCAAGGATCTCTTCCGTGACGAAGGGGCCGCCGGATACGGCCGGCGGGGGCCCGGGGAAACATTATAGAAAAATACAAAAGTGCCGAATCGCCTGTCGGCGTCGAAGACGAGGCTCTCGGGCCCCGGCATGAGCGAACGGCCCAACGCGGTAAGCGGCCTGCAGCGACAGGCCGCTTACCGCCCCGCCCTACTGCTTCGCCGCCTCCGAGCGTACCGCCGCAGCGGCGGCCTGCACGTCCTTCATGACCTCCTCGGCGCTCTTATCCCCGTTCAGGAGCTCCTGGAGGTCGGGGAGGTAGACGTCCGAGATCTTGATGTCGATGTCGGTATCCAGCCAGAGCGCCATCCCCTCGGCCCTGGTGACGGCCTCGAGCCCTTTGACCAGCATCTCCATGGAGTTCTCCTTGTTGACGGCGCCGATGACGGGGCTGGGCCACCCCATGGCCCGGACCATCTTGTCGGAGTTCTCCTTGTTCGTCAGGAAGCTCAGGAAGGCGACGGCCTGGTCGGGATGCTTCGTCCTGGCGGAGACCATGAACCCGTCCGGAGCTCCCGTCAGGAACTTCGGGTTGCCGGGGGTCCCCTCGATGGACGGCATCGCGAAGAAGCCCCAGTTCCCGGCCATCTTCTCCTCGATGTCCCGGAACTCCTCCAGCTCGACGTAGACCATCGCGACCCGACCGCCGTAGAACATCTCGAGCGCCATGTTGTGCTCCGTGGAGTTGGCCCCCATGCTGAAGTAACCCTTGTCGTTCAGCCCCTTGAAATACTCCAGGGCCTTAACGTAGCCGGGGTCGGTGAACTCGCCGGAGGCCGCAGCGTAGTCCTTCTCGCGCACCTCCTGGGGAACGCACTTCTGGTTGAGCCCCGTGATGTAGTGGCAGCTCGCCCAGGGGTAGATGTTGCCGAACCCGATGGGCGTGACGCCCGCCTGCTTCAGTTTCTCGAGCCCGGCGGTGAACTCCGTCCAGGTTTCGGGTTCCTTCAGGCCGTTGTCCTCGAACATCTTTTTGTTGTAGACGAAGAACTTTCCGTTGATTCGATAGGGAACGCCATAGTACCGGCCCTGCGTCGCGAAGGGCTCCAGCCCGGCCTTCATGAAGCCGTCGCGCCAGGAGGGCTCCTTCTCGAAATACGGCGTCAGGTCCAGGACCGCCCCGGAACGGATGAAGTTCCTGGCAAACTCGCCGCTCCACGAGAAGAAGATGTCGGGCTGCTGGTCGGTCCCCATCTGAATGCGCAGCTTGTCCTTGATGGGCTCGTCGCCGGCCGCCTCGATCTGGATCTTGACGTCGGGGTGCGCCTTCTCGAAATCCCTGGCGACCTGGAGAAAAAAGTCGTTGTACTCCACCTTCGGCCACTTGTGAAGGAACTTGAGCGTCACCGGATCGCCGGCCTCCGCGGCGCCGCACAGGACAAACGCCGACAGCACGAACAAAAACGCGTACAGGACAAATCTCGAACGGAACTGTTTCATTGCTGTTTCTCCTCCTTGATCTGGGTGTCCGTAAACTTCCTCTATTCTTTCTCCGTCATTCCGCGACGGGTCGGTAAGCCCTGGGATGGCCGAAGGCCCCGTAATAGGAGCATGTGGCGGCCGCGCTCCGGGCCGCCTCCCTCAGGGCGAGCGAGGGCTCCTCGCCGGAGACGATACCCACGATCAGCCGCGCGATGAAGGCATCCCCGGCGCCCAGCGTGTCCACGACGCGGCAGGGAACGGCCTCCTGCCGCCAGGTCCGCCCGCCGTAACGCAGGACGGCCCCCTTCGCCCCCCGGGTGACCAGGGCCAGCCGCGCCCCCCGGTCCTCCACGCGCGCAAGGAACGCCTCCAGCTCGGACTCCTCCGTATCCCTCGCGCCCGGGAACATCCTCGAGCCCGAAAAAAAGGCGTAATCCACCGAGCCAAGGACCCGGTCCAGATACGCCTCGTCAAATTCGTTCGAGAAGTCGAAGGCCAGGATGCGGCTGCTCGCACGGAGCTCCTGCAGCTGCCCCTCGATTCCGCTGTAGATGCTGGTGTGGACGACATCGAAATCATGAATGAAACCGAGGTCCTCCGGGGTGAGGACGAGCTTGGAGCTGGCGCCCTTCTCCCCCCCGACGAAGGTCCTGTCCCCGTCCACAAGGGCCACTCGGCTGTAGGAGTTCCTCTCCGGAAGCACCTTGACCCGGGACGTATCCAACCCCTCCAGGCCCAGTGCCTCGAGAAGCCAGCTTCCCCCCTCGTCGTCCCCGACGGCGCCGACGTAGGCCGCGGCCTCCGCCCCGAAGCGCAGGGCCAGCACCGGGACGTTGACCGCATTGCCGCCGGGATACATCAGGCCCTGATCGATGTACCGGTCCAGAACGTTGTCGCCGACCCCGACGATCCTCATGGCCTAATACTCCGCGAGGCCGCCGTAATAGCGCCGGCCGTCCGGGTTGTGATCCTTGTAGACGGAGAGGTAGTAGTAGAAGAACTCCAGCGGGACGAAGAGGACCATGGGGTCCAGGGCCGGATGCAGCCCGCCCTCGAAGTCGCGCACGTCGAAGACGACGACGTTTTTGCTGTGCCGTTCGACGAAGCGCAGGCTCCGCTCCGTGATCGGCCGCGAGGCGTCGTTCCCCACAAGGAAGACGTAGGGCACGTCCTCCTCGACGACCTCCAGGGGACCGTGGCGGAACTCCGACGCGTTGAGGCTGCACCCGTGGGTCCAGGTGAACTCCAGCATCGTGATGACCCCTTCTTTGTATCCCAGGGGCAGCAGATTCCCCGCGGAGACGGTGTAGATCAGGTCCCATTTTGAGGCCCGCTCCCCCAGGGCCTTCATGTCCTCTTCGACGTCGTTCACCAGGCGCGCGAGGACCTCGGGGAGCCTCCGCATATCCTCCATGATGGGCTCCAGCCCCTCGACCCCCGCCTCCTGCATCGCCCGCAGCGCGAGGCAGTAGGCGATCAGGAGATGAACCTCCCAGATGCAGTCCGCATGGTAGTCGACCAGGAACTCCGCCGCGTCCGCAAGGGGGTTCTCCGCGGTCTTGGTCACGGCGACGGTCATGGCCCCCCTCCGCCGCGCAAGGGCCAGGGAATCGCAGACCTCCTGCGTCCTGCCCGAGTCGCTGACTCCGACGACTAGGGTATTCCGCCCCAGGACATGCGGAGGCTCGCAGAGAAAGTCCATGCCGCTGAAGGCCCCCGAGCGCAGCGACGAGAGGGACACCAGCATTCTCTGCGCCGTCTGGCAGGCGCAGAGCGGAGAGCCGCAGGCCACGAAATAAAGGGTGTCGATCCCCCTCCGCCGCATCTCGGGAAGGATCTCCGCCTCGATACGGGGGAAGACGTCCCCCAGGACATGGCGCACCTCATCGGCCATGTGGGCCGTTACCAGAAAATCCACGTTGTCCTTGTCCAGATTCAGCATCGTTCCGTCCGATCCTTTCAGGCTCGCTTGCGTTCGCACTTTTATAAAGTGGTACTGCCCGCAAAAAAGCGTTCCAATTTCAAAAAGACTCCTCCGAGTGATTCAATACAAACCCTTTATGATGACGCTTCCCGAAACCTTCCTATGGACCGGGCTTCAAAAGCCATGACAGGATCGCTTTTTCCCGTACCAATATGTTCAATATATCACGCCGCGGCGGGGTGTCAATATCCGGGCGTCCCCTACAGGACCTGTATGGCGAGCCGGAACCTCTGAAGCTCCTTGCTCACGCTGTCGTTCTCGGGCTCGTACAGCCGCTGGAGCCCGCAGGAGCGGACGAAGTCGTCCAGGCGGCGGCCGCTCCTGTCCCTCAGTTTGCGCAGGTTGTCGTAGGACACCTCGCCGCTTCCGCCGCTCTTCAGGTTTTGCAGATGGGCGAGATTGAAGTCGGAGAAGGCCGCGGTATGGGTTTCGGCGTCCAGGTAGAAGAGCCCCGGCCTGTCCAGCGCGCCCCGGCGCAGAAAGAGCTGTCCCTGCCGCAGCTCCGCGCTGAAGAGGTCCGGGCTGAAGAAGACGCGGTCTCCTTCGGCGCGCAGGCGGCAAAGGGAGCCCTCGAGCCTGAGGGGCGAGAAGTTGCCGATTTCGCGCACCCTCAGCTCGAGCTTCTGCGCCCGCAGGCGCATATCCGTATTCCTCAGGAAGAGCCAGCCCCAATACCTCCGTTCGATATCGTCGGGAAGGCGCAGGGACGTTTCCCCCCGGGCCGACAGCCCGAGCAGGAACAGAAAGTCGATCTCCCAGGGATCGGTCAGGAGTATCTCGCAATCGCCGACAATCAAAGGTCTCTGATGCCCCTGCGCGGACAGGGGGAGCACCACCTCGAGCGGTTCCTCCCCCTTTAGCCCTCCGCCCCCCGGGGACAGCTCCGCGCGCCTGAGGAAGAGGGACGACGCGGAGTCCCCCAGTTCTTCCAGCCACTCCGGGAACCCATCGTCCTGCGCGTCCAGGAAAGCCCTGCGCTCCGGCAGACAGGGGGCCTGCATCTCATCCAGACAAAAAAGCTCCCCATCCTTTACGTTGGATGCCAGCCAGGCATCCCCGGCCGGCGTCAGGACGATTTCGAAGAGCGTAAAGCGGCATTCGGTCATGCAGTGCTGCGCGTTGGCGCCATGGATGAAGGTCGCGGGGGGCCGCTGGAAGGCGGACCGGGAGAAGGTATAATGCGTCTTGTGCTGCAGGCCGAGCTCCTCCTGGAGCTCCCGGACGAGCGTATACTCCAGCGCCCGCCCGATCAAGGCCTCCTCGTCGGCCGACAGGGGGCGGGGAAGTCCGTAGAGCAATTCGATCCCCCGCTCGGTCGTCATCCCCGGCTCGGACGCCTTCAGGTCGTGAAGATTGACCCGCCCGCCGGGAAAGCCGTAATTTCCGTGCAGGGCGTTGTCGGGGTCGTCCTCCCGGTTCTCGCGCCGCTTCAGAATGAAGCGGCCCTCCCTGCGGATAACGCCCCAAGCCACGAAGGTACGGCGGATGGGAGGCCCCTTGGTCCGCTCCTCGCGCAGAACCTCCATGGCGTGGAGTACCTTGTGCTGCCTCGAGATGTCGTCGTTCGTCCCGGCGGCCCAGAAGCCCTCCCAGAAGGGGCCCTGCCCCTCCGCGAGGAGCGAGAGGAGAGAACAGGCGAACAGCCGTGCCGGGTAGGAGACGAAGCGCCAGACCCCCTCTCGCGCCCGCGCGGGTTCCAGCAGGCCGGCCCGGCAGAAGATCTCCTGCACCAGGGCCACCGTCGCCCGCGGCCAGTCCGAATCCTCCTCGATGAGCCGCTCCAGCTCCCCAGCGGCGACCTCCGTGACCCCGCCTCCCTCGGCGGCACAGAGGGGCAGGTGACTCAAAAATTTTTTCCAGACCTCATTCACGTCCGCGGCCTCCCCGAGTCGAGATACGAGCCTCCGCCCATCCGGCGAAAGAACTCCTCCGGGACCGTTCCCCCGGCCCCACCTCCGAATCATAGCACCATCCGGCCCCAGAGGTTTGGGCAAATTCTCCCCCCCGCCTAAACGCAAGGGGCCTTCGGCCCGCGGCTCCGCCTCTTTCGCAAGGCATCCCCACGGTCCCGAAGGCCCGGAACGGCAAACGACCGCATCCGCACTCGGAACGGATTTTGAGAATAGGCGGGACGTCGCCCCCCTCAGGATGTCACTTCAGGCCGCGCAGCACCAGCTCCGCAATCACCGCCGAGCCCATGAACGTCCCGATGAAGACGAAAAGTCCAACCAGGACGATCCTCCAGCCCTGCGTCCGGAGCACACCGATGTCCTTTCCGACGGCGAGTCCCGCATAGGCCAGAATCGGAGTGCAGAGCCCGATGAAGCTGACCTTCGAGACCCACGCGGTCAGCTGCTCCGCTCCGGGGAAGCCGGGGATCGTCACGATGCAGCCCAGCGTGACGATGTAGGCCACGGAGGGAAGCCCCTTCCAGGGCATGACGTGGGCGATGAGGACGCCGCCCGCGACGATGCCGAGCAGCACGAGGATGCCGGGAATGGAGTCCGTGAAGAGCTGGGCCGCCGCGGCCGCGCCCTGTGCGCCGAAGACGGCGAACCCCTTCGCCCCAACCCAGTTACCGATCAGCACCTGCGCGGCACAGATCAGCAGGAATATCGTCATCTGACGGTAGCTCATGCTAATCCTCCCCCTCCTCGGCATTCATGCCGACGGGCACGCTCGGGGCCTCCCCGACCCCCATGATCCGGACAAGCCAGTTGGCGATCGGGAGGCTCAGGAACACGCACATGTAAACCCCGTCGAGCCCCGAGAACATGTTGCTTGCCGAGGCCAGGGCCAGCAGCTCGTCCTTGAGTTGCGGGTACATCGTCACCAGGGGGGTGACCGCGGCGGTCATCATGCTGGCACTGCCCGTCCCCGTCGCCATGGCCAGGGCCTGGGGGCTGAAGAAGGGCATCGTCGATGCGACGAAGGAGGAGAGGAAGCTGCAGAAGAGGGCTCCGAAGATCGTCCCCGTGACGTAGACGCCCATGACGCCGCGTCCCTCGGGTGTGTCGAGCCCGTACTTCTCGCCGATGATGGCGATGTTGGGCTCCCGCGCGTTGGAGAACGCCGCCCCCACCGCCTCGCGGCGCAGGCCCAGCAACACGGCGATGGGGACGCCGAAGAACACGGTACCGATGTTGCCGAACTCCTGAAGCACCAGGGCCGGCCCGGACTGGACGACCTTCCAGAAGTTGGGCCCCACCAGGGTCCCGTAACGCGCCATCAGGAGAAAGAACGAGACCCCCACGAGGGACGACGCCTCGAACATGTCGCTCTGCTTCAGCACTCTCAGGGCGGGCAGCCCGCAGAGGGCGCCCAGCACGAAGGAATAGAGCAGGGGGATCAGGACCAGCATCCCCGGACCGAGCTTGAAGGTCCGAACCCCGACGGTCTCGGCCAAAACCGTGAAGACGAGGACCAACAGGTGCAGCTTCCAGTTTCGCAATGCCTTATCGACGATATCCATGCCGCAGCGACACTCCTTTTGCCAGACTCTTCCACCAAACCCTTCTGCCAGATCCTTCTCCGGCCTGAAGCACGGATGCCCCGCACGGGGCCCGCCAACTTCTCAAGCCCTTTTTGCCCTTTTCCCCGAAAAAGCGTCCTCACCTTCCGGTGCTGCCGAAGCCCCCCTCCCCCCGTTCCGTGGCGTCGAGCACCTCCGCCTCGCTCCACGCCACCCGCGCGACGGGCGCGACGACCATCTGGGCGATGCGGTCTCCCGGCTCGACGACAAAGGGCTCCTGGCCGAGGTTCATCAGGATCACCCCGATCTCTCCGCGGTAGTCCGCGTCGATCGTTCCCGGGCTGTTGGGAAGCGTGACGCCGTGCTTCAGGGCCAGGCCGCTCCGGGGGCGGACCTGTGCCTCGTACCCCTCCGGGAGGGCGATGCGCAGGCCCGTCGGAACCAGGGCCCGGCCGCCCGGAGGGATCACACGGGCCTCCGACGCCCGTAAATCCACCCCGGCCGAGGCCGGGGTGGCATATTCGGGCAAGGGAAAGTCCTTCGCCCGTCCTGAGCGTGCGATCAGCACCCTGACCATCTTGTCGGGCATGAAACCCTAGCGGTCCCTCCGGGAACGGTCCCCGCCGAAGCGGCGCTCCCGCCCGCCCCTGTCGCGATCCCCGCGATCGCCGAATCCGGGGCGGTCGCCCCGGGGCGGTGCGGGCGGAGCCTTCTCGGCGATGCTCGCAATCAGGTTGTCGCGCTCGTGCTCATCGGGTAGTGCGGCGGCAAAGCCGGCGGCACGCACCTTGTCCTCGTCGGCCAGGAGGCGCCGCCGGGTGAGGTTGACGCGGCCCATGTCGTCGATCTCCTTGACCATGACGAGCACGCGGTCCCCGGGCTTGAACACGTCCTCGACCTTGGGCACGCGGTGCGTGCTCATCTCGCTGAGGTGCAGCAGCCCCTCCTTGCCGGGCAGACACTCCACGAAGGCGCCGAACGCCATCAGGCGCGTGACGGTGCCCCAGTAGACCTCCCCGGCCTCCAGGTCCTTCGTCAGGGCCAGAACCATGTCCCGGGCCTCGTCCACCTGCTCCTGCGTCGGCCCGGCGATGCTCACCTCGCCCGTATCCTCCACGTTCATCTTGACGCCGGTCCTCTGCGTGATACCGCGGATCGTCTTGCCGCCGGGGCCGATGACGTCCCGGATTTTCTCGGGGTCGATGCCCATCTTGAGGATGCGCGGCGCGTTCGGCGACAGGGAGTCCGGGACGGAAATCTCGGCCTCCATCCTGTCGAGGATCTGCATACGGGCCTGCTTCGCCTGGGACAGCGCGTTCTGGAGGATCTCCCGCGTGATGCCGCCCGCCTTGTTGTCCATCTGGAGGGCCGTCACGCCCAGGCGCGTGCCGGCGACCTTGAAGTCCATGTCGCCGTAATGGTCCTCGAGCCCCTGGATGTCCGTCAGCACGCGGACCTTGTCGCCCTCCTTGATCAGCCCCATGGCGATGCCCGCGACGTGGCGCCGCAGGGGAACGCCTGCGTGCATCATCGAAAGGCTGCCGCCGCAGATGCTGGCCTGCGAGCTCGAACCGTTGGACTCCAGGATGTCGGAGACGACGCGGACCACGTAGGGGAACTCGTCCTCCGTGGGGATGACGGGCCGCAGCGCGCGCTCCGCCAGGGCTCCATGACCGATCTCGCGCCGGCCGGGGCCGCGCATGGGGCGCACCTCGCCGACGGAATAGGGCGGGAAGTTGTAGTGCAGAATGAAGCGCTTGGCGGGCTCGTCCAGCTTGATGCCGTCCAGCACCTGGTCGTCCTCCCCCACCATGCCCAGCGTCGTCACGGCCAGGGACTGGGTCTCGCCGCGGGTGAAGAGCGCCGAACCGTGGACACGGGGCAGGATACCCGTCTCGCAGGAGATGGGGCGCAGCTCGTCCATGGCCCTGCCGTCGACGCGAACCCCCTCGTCGACGATGATGGCGCGCATGATGTCCTTGACGCGCCCGTCGACGCATGCGGAGATGTACTCCCCCTTGTCGGGAAACGCCTCTGAGAAATGCTCCTTCGCCGTCCTCTTGACCTCCGCAATCTTCTCGTAGCGGGGCTTCTTCTCATGAATGCGGACGGCGGCGTCGATCTCCCGGTCCTGGTTCGCGCGGACCCAATCGTCGATCTCGGAGATGCGCTCGGGGAGGGGGATCACGATCTCGGGCTTTCCAATCTCCTCCTTCATCTGCCGGAAGAGGGCGATCAGCTTGCGGATCTCGGAGTGGGCCAGGTCGAGAGCGTCGACGAGGACCTCCTCGGAGACCTCCTGAGAGCCGGACTCCACCATGGTGATGCCGTCGTCGTGACCGGCGACCAAAAGCTCCAGCCGGGACTCGGCCATCTGCGCCTCCGTGGGGTTGACGATCAGACTGTCCCCGACCAGTCCGATGCGCACCGCCCCCACGGGGCCGCCCCAGGGGATCCCCGAGATGGACAGGGCCGCCGAGGCCGCATTGATGCCCAGCACGTTGGGCGGATAGATCTGATCCATCGCCATGACCGTGCTCACCACGTGGACGTCGTTGCGCATGGCGTCGTCGAACAACGAACGGATGGAGCGGTCCGCGACGCGCGCGCTGAGGATGGCGGACTCGGAGGGCCGCCCCTCGCGCTTGATGAACCCGCCGGGGATCTTCCCGGCCGAATAGTAGCGTTCCTCGAAATCCACCAGCAGGGGGAAGAAATCTATGCCCGTCCGGGGCGTGTCGGTGACGCAGGCCGTCGTCAGCACGACCGTCTCCCCGTGGGACGCCATCACCGCGCCGTTCGCCTGCTTGGCGACCTTACCCGTCCGGAAGATGATCGGCTGCTCGCCGATCCGTACGGAATATTCCTTTTCCATATAATAGCCTCCTCGATTTTTTATCTTTTCCTGCGTAAACGAGGACAAGAATAACACAACACGAACGTTAGTCCAAGGGAAAAGCCGATGAATTCCAATTTCCAATCATGCGCAGGCCGCATTTACCGCCCTTTGAACGCACCCCGCATCGCTCGTCGCCCGCCTGTTTATCGCTGCGCTCGTTGGTGTTCTGTTGACAAGCGATTCGCACGCCTCATTCTTCGCCGATTCTCTGCCTATTGCCTGCAAACGATTCGGAATCGGACTTACTCCCCGCCCTCGCCCCTCAGGTGCGCGACGATCTTCCGGGCCAGGGCGGGGCCGAGGCCGGGCACGGCGCAGAGCTCCTCGGGCTCCAGGGCGGCAATGCGCTGGACAGAACCGAAGCGCACCAACAGCTGGGCCGCACGCGCCTTTCCGATGCCGGGCACGTCCTCCAGGGCCGACCGGCGCAGCCTTCCGGCCCGCGCGTTGCGATGCGTCGTGATGGCGTAGCGATGGACCTCGTCCCTCAGGCGCTGGAGAAGCTGCAGGACGGGGTCGTCGAGCCCCAGACGCAGGGGGTCGTCCGGCCGTCCGGGCAGGAAGACCAGTTCCTCCCGCTCGGCCAGGGCGATCAGAGGAAGCTCCAGCTTCAATTCATCGAGGGCCTTCAGCGCAAACTCCAGCTGGATGGGGCCTCCGTCGATCAAGGTGAGCTGCGGCATGGGCTCGGACTTGTCCAGGACGTGCCGGTAGCGGCGCAGCACCGTCTCCCGCATGGAGGCGAAGTCGTCGATCTCCCCGTCCTGCAGGGTCCGGATTTTGAAGCGGCGGTAGAGCGAGGGGTTGGGGCGCCCCTGCTCGAAGACGACGCAGCACCCGTAGGTCTCGTGCCCGGACATGTGGGAGATGTCGAAGGCGTCCATCCGCCACGGAAGCGTCTTGAGCCCGAAGAGCTCCTGCATCCGGTTCAGCACCTGCCAGGTCTCGCTGTCCAGGTCCTCCTGGAGCGTCGAGGAGACGCGCTGGCGCGATATCCGCCACAGCGCGCGGATGGTGTCGCGGTACCGCGCGGCCTCCTCGAAGGCCATCCGCTTCGCGGCCGCGTCCATCCTGTGGCGGAGCCGCTCGACCAGCTCGGCGGTGTTGCCCTGGAGGAGCAGGATGATGTCGTTCACGCGCTCGCGGTACTCCGCCTCCGTGCAGAGCGCCGCGCAGGCGCCCATGGACCGGCCGAGGCTGTACTCCAGGCAGGGGCGCCGCTCGGGGTCCGGGCGCAGCTCCGACCGACAGACGCGCAGGGGAAAATAGCGCTCCGCCAGGCGCAGCAGGGTGCGGATGTTCCCGGCACTGACGAAGGGCCCCAGGTAGACGGAGCCGTCGTCCTCCTTCCGGCGCGTGATCTCCAGGCGCGGAAAGGCCTCGTTCGTGATGCGGATGTAGGGGTAGCGGTCGCTCATCTTGAGGTCGATGTTGAAGAAGGGCGAGTAGCGCCGGATCAGTTTGGCCTCGACAATCAGGGCCTCGGCCTCGCTCTCCGTGCGGATGACGGAGATGTCCCGAACCAGCGAGACCAGCTTGCGGAGCCGCGGCGAGGCGAACCCCGAGTGCCGGAAGTACGACGACACCCGGCGCTTGAGCTTGATGGCCTTGCCCACGTAGAGGACGGTCCCCTCCTCGTCCCGCATGATGTAGACCCCGGGCTTCTCGGGCAGCCCCTTGAGAATGGCGGCGATGTGCGGCGAGGTCATGACAAGGGCCCCCCGCCCGAAAAACGGGGGCTCACGGCATGAGCTGTTTCGATCCTCCGGGTCCCGGATTCCACGGGACGTACGACGTGCCACATGCCTACAGTTTACCGCGCATCCCGCCCGCCGTCACCCGGAGAGGGCGGAGGCTCCGATTGTCGGAGCCCCCGCCTCATCGGTCCGGGCGACCGCCGGGGTTCGCTCAGCGCGTTCCGGCGCCGATACCCCGCTCCTCGTCGGTGCCCGGGACCAGCGAGTCGCAGGCGGCCGCACAGATGCCCGCTACGGCCATGGGGGTCTTGAGGATGGCCCAGAGCATGCCCCCCAGGGTCTGAACGAGCGTGCCGCTGGCCGGGTTCATGAAAAGCTCCTGATTTTTCTCCACCCATCCGGGCAGGCCCAGCGCCATCAGGAAGGAGAAGCCCACGATGAGCACGTTGCGCTGGCTCCCCATATCCGCGCGCATCAGGACCTGGATGCCCAGGGCGCCGATGGTCCCGAAGAGCGCGATGTAGGCCCCGCCGATGATCGGCGACGGCATGGTCGCGATCAGTGCGCCCAGCTTTCCGACGAAGCTCATGAGGATCAGCAGGATCGCCCCGGTCCGGACCACCCACCGGGACGCCACCCCGGTGAGGCCGATCAGCCCGACGTTCTCCGTGTAGGAGGTCGTCCCCACCGAGCCGAAGAGGCCGGACAGGGCACAGTTCAGGCCCTCGGCCCCGATGCCCCGGCTGATGGTCTTCTCGTCCGGGTCCTCGATCCCCGAGGCGTAGGAGACCGAATGGTAGTCCCCGATCGACTCGATCATCACGGCGAAAAAGCCCGCGAGCATTGCGCCGAAGGCCAGCAGGCTGAACTTCGGGGGCCCCCAGGGCATGAAGATCTCATAGCGCAGCCAGGGGGCCTCGGCCACCCGGTCCAGGCCGATGTGGGCGGGGTGCCCCTCGGGGAACACCCCGGCGCGCGACAGCCCGAGGCAGACCAGGTAGGTGATGATGATGGCGGAGAGGATGGCGAAGATGTTGACGTACTTGTTCCGGCTCACCAGGCTGAACAGGAAGATCAGGAGGACGACCGCCAGGGACGCGGGCCAGTAGTTGGCGGCGTTGCCCTGGATGGCGACGGGGGCGAGCGAGAAGCCGATCGCCATGATCACGGGGCCGATGACCACCGGGGTGATGACCTTCCGGACATAGCCCACGATTCCGCTGTATCCGACGACGGACAGAAGGATGCCGCCGAGGATGAGCGCCCCGCCGATATACTGCATCACGGCCTCCGGCCCCATGGCCTTGTACGCTCCGATCACGGTCATCACCGAGGGGATGAAGCTGAAGCTCGACCCCTGCACGATGGGGAGCCCCGACCCCAGCCTGGGGTGCGTCTGGATGAGGGTCGCCACCCCCATGCCGAAATAGACGCACGAGATGAACGCCGCGACCTGAAGCACATCCATCCCCATGGCCGGCCCGAAGATCAGCGGGACCAGCGTGGTCGCGCCGAACAGCGTCAACACGTGCTGGACCCCGGCGAGGATCATGATGGGGAAGGGGGGATTGTCGTCCAGTCCGTAAATCAGTTTCTTTGCCATCGACCGTACCTCCTGAAAGATATTTCCTCTCCACACAAAGCGGGGCGGCAGGAGCGCCCGCTCAACCAACCTTCAACCTGTGACATTCGTCCTGTTATGGCATTCATCTTCGTTCGCTCAGGCGCAGGCCCACGGGGGCACCATCCTCCAGGCCGCCCTGAGCTCCGCGGCATGGCGATCGGCCTCGGGGTCCACGTCCCTCAGGCACTCGTAAAAAGCCCTGGAATGGTTCATCTCCCTCAAATGACAGAGCTCATGCAGCAGGACATGCCGCACGAGCCCGGAGGACAGAAAAAGAAGCCGCGCGTTCAGGCTGATGTTCCCCCTGGACGAGCAGCTTCCCCATCGACTCTTCATCTCCCTGACCGCAATCCGCCCCACCTCGAAACCATGTTCCGCCGCCAGCTCCGTCAGGAGCCGGGGCAGGACCTCCCTCGCGCGCAGAAGGACCCAACGCCGCAGCGCGGCCAAGGCCTCCCCCCTGCAGAAGTCCCGCGGCAGGCGCACGACCCCGTCCCGGGCCAGAGTCCTCTGCGGCGCGGAGTCCGAGAGCTCGACCCGCCAGGTCTCCTCCAGGGCCCTCAGGACGATGCGCCCCGGAACGGAGACCGCCTGGCGTCGGGGCTGAGCGGAGGACAAAAGCTCCATCCGTTCGAGGTTCTTCCGTATCCAGGCCTTATGCGGTTCGATCAGGCGTTCGATCTTCCGCAGCGAGACCAGGCCTGCCGGCACGACCACCGTCAGGCCTCCGCTGCCGACGATCAGCCGCAGGTGCCTGGCCCGCGCGCTTCGCCGAAGCTCGAAGGAACATTTTCCTCCGCCCACGGCCCCCAGATCCAGGACAAGCCTCTCCCTCTCCGCCCCGTCCGGCATCTCACGCGCTTCATCCTCCTCGCTCGAGGCGCGGGCGGCGAGGGGCTCCGCCCGGCGCTTCGTCAAACCGGGTTCTCCCGGCCCTCCAGCAGGCGGGAGACGTTGGACCGGTGGCGGAACATCGCCAGGAGCGCAAGGAGCAGCGCCAGGAGGATAAAGGGAAGGGGCGCATCCAGCATCCAGAAAAAGGCCGGCAGCGCCAGCAGGGACACCATGGAGGCCAGGGATACGTAACGCGTCGACGTCATGACGGCGTACCACAGGGCTCCGCTCATCAGGACGATCGCGAAGGAGTTGTAGGGCCAGATGAAGAACATGGTCCCGTAGGTCGTGGCCACGCCCTTCCCCCCCCTGAACCTCAGCCAGACGGGGTAATTGTGCCCCAGAACGGCGGCCAGGGCCGACAGCGAGAGCAACCAGGGGTCGGAGGAGGCCGATTCCACGGTGAGCAGGAGCGCCAGGGCCCCTTTGAGCATATCGACCAATGTGACGAAAACGGCCCATCCCTGCCCCATCAGACGGCGCACGTTGGTCGCGCCGATGGATCCGGACCCGACCGTGCGTATGTCGACCCCCCTGAAGATACGGGCCACCAGGTATCCCGTAGGCAGAGAGCCGATGAAATAGGAGACGAACATCCAGAACATTGCGACCCGCATCGCTCATCCCTCCTCAAAACAAGGCCCCAACAGGGGCGCCCCGGCAAAAACATATCCCGCTCACGGAGCCTGCGCCCAAAGCGCCGCCCCGCTCGCAGGCTCTCTTGCCGGAAGGTTCCGGCCGCGCAGCGGTCAGTCGATGCCGCCGATGCGGTCGGAACCCTTTTTGATATTCAGCTGTACGAGGTCCTTCTCTTTGAGGATATCCCACTTGAGGTTCAGGACCAGGAGGAAGATAGCGGAAAAAGGATCGACGCGCCAGGAGGC
>NZ_CALIAA010000268.1 GCF_938040765.1 uncultured Fretibacterium sp. | reverse complement strand
CTCCATACCTGCGCCGCGCCGTCTACCTGGCGGCTAACGCCGCACGACGCTTCGACCCTGTATTCAAGGATTTCTATGACAAGATGATTGCCAGGGGCAAACATCCCAAACAGGCATTAGCCGCCGTCGGAACGAAACTCCTGAGGGTGATTCACGCCGTCATGACTTCGCAGAAACCCTACAATCCTCAAAAACTTTTACCCCCTGCTGCCAGAATTTCTCAACTAAACCCTTGACTTTTTCTAGCAGGTCTCCGTTTTCGGAGGCGCGCAGGGGGCATTTTTCGTTGCCGGGGCATTGCCGATAGTATAATGGCGAATGCGCCGCGAAATCTGCGCCATGGCGCTCTACTCAAGAACAAGGAGCTGTGATGTATGGAATGAAGTACTACGTGCAGACGGGGTCGGAGTATACGCTGATCAGGAACAAGCTGAGCCTTTTCTGGTCCCTTTTGGGAGCGGTGCTGCTGTTTGCCGCATCCACCCTCTTCGATGGGAACACCGTCGATGAAAAAGTAGCCCTTTGGACGGCGAGGGTCCTGGGCGCGCTGCTCCTGCTGGGTGCGGTATCCCTCGCCGGCAAAAAAGTGGTTTTCGACACTCGCACCCGGGAGGTGACGGCGGTTACGGGGCTGCTCCGCAGCAAAAAGGTCTTTTCGTTCGACCGGTTCTCGCATATCGAAGTGCTCAAGGAGACCTACAGCGGCTTCATCCCCATAGGCGTCTCCGTAAAGGCGTACTTCGTGAACGATGAGGGCAGGGAGGCCCCCATCCTTCTGCGTCAGGTCCTGTTTACCCTGGCGACCCGATGGGCGCAGCAGCTCGTCGACGAGACGGAAAGCCTCCTCAAAACCCATTGAGCCGGGTTCCCGGGTTTCGGTTTCCTCACCCCGAAGTGCAGCCTGAAGTATAAGGAGAGACGCTCATGCACAATTTGTCCGCTTACAATATACAGGAGACCGGGAGCACGTTCAGCTTCCAGCCCTTCAAAAAGGAGTTCCCGAAAAACGTCCTGTACATGGCGCTGGCCGCAGTCGCCGGCGGCATCTTTATCTTCTTCAACGCCAATCCCGCCTGGGACAAGATCATGTTTTCCCTGCTGGCCCTGGGTGCGGCGTACCTGATTTACTGGGGCCTGTTCGTCGTCGGGACGACAATCGTGTTCGACAGGGAAAACCGGACGATCTTCAAGCAAAAGGGGAGCGGACTCAAGAAAATCCTGCCCTTTGAGGAGGCCTGCCTTTTGCTGACCGAAACCAAAGGGGGCTGCCTTTACGGCATCGCGCGCAAAAGCGACCGCTATCGGTCCGTACAGAGGCTGAGCGGTTATATGTCCGAGGAGGAGCTCCGCGCTTTCGAGGAGGAAATAGCGCAGAAGATCCAGCAGATGCTGGAGGCATAGCGATCCGTCCTTGTGGAGCGTCGGATGCGCTGGACGATGGGTGAGGTCCCCCTCACCCGTTGCCCGACGGAGCGGCCGTCCGGCCGCCGGCGACGATCCCGCAGGCCGCCCGGGGGACGGCTGCCCCCGGCAGCTTTTTGCGTCCGGTTCCTGATCGCTTGCCTCGACACGCGGCATCGTTGCCGCGCTGTCGAGGCAAGTAAACCGTATCCCGTACAGACGGTCAGAGACAGGTCGAGGTCACGCATGCCGCCGTTCGTTGCCTTGGAGTCTCGAACGCTATTCCATTGTCAAGTTACCGAAATCTCA
>NZ_CALIAA010000267.1 GCF_938040765.1 uncultured Fretibacterium sp. | reverse complement strand
GTCATGCTAACCGGCATCTCCAGATTCACGAAGACCGGCGTCTTCTCCGCCATGAACAACCTGCGGGACATCTCGGCGAGCGAGTCCTTCGGCGATATCGTCGGGTACACGCAGGCGGAGCTCGAGGGCGACTTCTCCGACTGGATCGATGCCGCGGCCCTGAAGATGGAGACGACGCGGGAAGGTCTGCTGAAGCGGATGAAGGACTACTACGACGGCTTCTGCTTCGACGGCACGACGCGGCTCTACAATCCCTTTTCCATCCTGAGCTTTCTGTCCGACCGCCGCTTCTCGAACTACTGGTACAGCTCCGGGTCGCCCGCCTTCATCGTGGAGTACATGAAGAGGCACGATATAAGGGACCCGGAGGCGTACCGGCACATGACCGTATCGGCCGGCTTCGCGGAAAGCCAGGAGATCGAGCGGGCACGGCCGGAGAGCTTTCTCTATCAGGCGGGGTACCTGACCATCGAGAAGTGGGTGGAGGACTCCATCACGCTCGACTACCCCAACCGCGAGGTGCTGGACTCCATCTCCCGCATGTACCTGGAACACGTCTACCACGTGGAGAGCTACAGCTCCATCGGCTCGGACCTCTGGCGGGCGTTGAGCGGCGGGGATGTCGCCGAGGCCGTCCGGCTCTACAATACGGCCCTGGCCTCGATCCCCTATCAGGATTTCATCAAGCGGGACGAATCCCTGTACCGCTCCCTGTTTTTGATGCTCCTCCGCGGGGCGGGGATTACGGCCCACGGGGAGGTTCCGACGAACCGGGGACGAAGCGACGTCCTGGTTCTCTTTCCCCACCGCGTCGTCGTGCTGGAGTTCAAGCTGGCGCTAAGCGAATCGGAGATCGACCGTCTGAGGCTCGAAGGGCAAAAGCAGATGGAGGAGAAGGGCTATACGAGGCCCTACGACACGGAGCGGCGCGCCGTGACCGCGGGGGTCGTCGTCATCGACGCGGAGAAGCGCCGGGCAGTGTAGCTCCATCCCCGGCCGGTGGCTTGGGGGCGGAGCCCCCGGGTCCTGCATATTTTTCAAGGAGGTAATCCATGCCGGCACAGAACCCCGGCGCCGCACGTCGGCTGGCCGCCTACGCCGCTCCCTACCGCTACCGCCTCGCGGGAGCGGTGTTTTTCATGCTCGCTTCCTCGGGGCTCAACATTCTTCCCCCCTGGCTCTTCAAGAGCGTGGTCGACGACGTCCTGATCTCCAAGAACCTGTTCGCCCTGAACCTGATCTGCGTCTCCGTCATCCTGATCTTCGTCCTCAAGGCCATGACGCTCTACGGGCGGGAGTACCTGATGAACGACGTCGGGCAGCGCGTCGTGATGGATATCCGGATCGTGCTCTACGACCACATGCAGCGCATGTCGCTGCGCACGCTGCACGCCTCCCGGGTCGGCGAGCTGATGAGCCGCATCACCGGCGACGTGGCGACGCTCCAGAACCTCGTCACCAACACCTTCGTCGAGCTGGTCTTCAACGCCGTCACCTTCGTCGGGATGTTCCTCTTCATCCTCTTCATCAACTGGCGGCTCACCCTGCTGATCATCGTCGTGCTGCCCGCGGTCGGGTGGCTTCTGGTCTTTGCGGGCCGCCGGCTCCGCAGGGCCGGGCACCGCGTGCAGGAGCGGCTGGCGGACCTGACCGCCGTCGCCGCCGAGGCGTTCTCGGCCATCCGCGTCGTGCGCGCCTTCGCGACCGAGGAGCAGGAGCTCGAACGGTTCCGGCGCGGCAACGTCGAGAACTTCGAGGCGCTGCTCCGCGCCGTGCGCATCCAGGCGTCGCTCTCCGGCGTGATCGAGGTGTTCCTGATCTGCGCGCTCGCCATCGTCTTCTGGTTCGGGGGCCGGAGCGTGATCGGCGGGTCGCTGTCGCCCGGCGAGCTGATCGCCTTCATCGGCTACATCGCCTTCATGGTCCAGCCCATCCGCACCGTGATGAGCCGCATGGGGTCCCTCCAGACCGGGCTTGCCGCGACGGAGCGCATCTTCGCGATGCTGAACACCCCCACGGAATCGACGGACCGCGCGCGGACCGACCCCGGGCGGCTCCGCGGCGAGGTGGTCTTCGAGGACGTCCGCTTCTCCTACACCGAGGGGCAGGAGATCCTGAAGGGCATCAGCCTCTCCGTCCGTCCGGGCGAGCGGGTCGCCATCGTCGGTCCGACCGGGTCGGGCAAGTCCACCCTGGTCGACCTCATCCCCCGCTTCTACGACCCCACTTCGGGCCGCGTGCTGATCGACGGATACGAGGCGGACACCCTGCTTCTGCCGCGGCTGCGGCGCCAGATCGGCATCGTCCCGCAGGAGTCGGTGCTGATGAAGGGCTCCATCGCCTTCAACATCGCCTACGGACTGCCGGCCCGCAATCCCGGCCGGCCCTCCGATCCCCAGTCCAGCCCTCTCGACGACCCCGAGCTCATGTCGGCGATCCGCAGGGCGGCGCATATCGCCGATATCGACGCGTTCATCGAAGGGCTGCCCGAGGGCTACGCCACGGAGGTCGGCGAGCGGGGCGTCACCCTCTCGGGGGGCCAGCGGCAGCGCATCGCCATCGCGCGCGCCGTCGTCCGCGATCCGCGCATTTTGATCCTGGACGAGGCCACCTCCTCGCTGGACCTGGCCGTGGAGCACCAGGTTCAGGAGGCGATGAACCGCGCCATGGCGGGGCGGACCTCCTTCGTCATCGCGCACCGGCTCTCGACCGTGAGAACGGCCGACCGCATCCTGGTGCTGGAGGGCGGCCGCATCGTCCAGGAGGGCACGCACGAGAGCCTGATCCGGGAGGACGGGCTCTACTCCCGGCTCCACCGCCTGCAGTTCGACGAGACCGGCAAGGAAGCCCTGCCATGACCCGTCTGGGCAGGGCGATCGTCCGCGGCTACATGCGCCACGTCCGGGGGGAGCGGTTCTCGCCGCTCTGGGCGCTCCTGACGCCCGCGTCCTGGCTGAACCGTATCGTCGTCGCGCTCTGGGACCTTCTGTACCGGCATGGGCTGAAGCGGACGGAGGAGCCGCCCCTGCCGGTCATCAGCGTGGGGAACCTCACCTACGGAGGCACGAACAAGACCCCGTTCGTCGATATGCTGGCCCGTGCCATGCGGGACCGCGGAGTGCGGGTCGGCATCGTCAGCCGCGGGTACGGCGGGGGACGGGCCCCGTCCGGGACGGTCCTGGTCGTCGAGGGAGGGAACGGGGACCGGAGCGCGGCGACTCGGCGGGCGACGAGCCCCTGCTCCTCTCCGAGCGGCTGCCCGACGTCCCCGTCGCCATCACGCCGATCCGCATCGACGGGGTCCGCGAGCTGCGCCGGCGCGGCGTCGGGCTCACGATCGCCGACGACGCCTTCCAGCACCGCCGATTGGGCCGGGACGCCGACGTGGTCCTGATCGACGCGACCTGCCCCTTCGGGAACGGGACCCTGATCCCCTCGGGGATCCTGCGGGAGCCCATATCCGCCCTCGGGAGGGCGCACCTCGTCGTCCTGACCAAGGTCGACCAGGCCGACCCGGGGGTCCTGGCCGAGCTTCGAGCGTCGGTGGAGCGCCATGTCCCCGCCGAGCGCATCCTCACCTCCAGGCTCCGGATCGACGGCTGGGCGGAATGGGACGGGGCGCTGTACCCCTGCGAGTCCCCGGCGCCCGCCACTCCCGTCCTGGCCTTCTCCGCGATCGGGAACCCGGAGAGCTTCGCCCGGTCCCTGAGGGACGAGGGGCTCCGGGTCGTCGGCGAGCGCCGATTCAAGGACCATCACCGCTACCGGAGCCACGATCTGGAGGAGCTTGCCGCCGAACGGGCCCGGTGCGGCGCGGAGTTCCTGACCTGCACCGAGAAGGACCTCTACAACCTCCCCGCCGACTGGCGTCCGCCGGTCTCGCTGCGGGTGCCCCGGGTGGCCGCGCTCCTGGACGAGCCGGACCGCTTCTTCTCCCTTCTGGCCGACATGCTGAGGCCGCGCCTCGTCGTGGCCTCGAACGGATATGGGGAGGACGCGATCGGCGTGCTGCTGGCGAAGCGGCTCCGCACGCGTTTCCCCGCCTCGGAGGTCCTGACCTTTCCCCTGGTGGGACGCGGGGACGCCTATCGGGCCGCAGACTTTCCCGTGTGCTCCGCGCCGTCCGTCACGCCGTCGGGCGGCGTGGTGAAGTACCGGCTCCGCGACCTGTGGGGAGACATGAGGGCCGGGCTGCTGCGCCACGTCCGGGACCAGCTCCGGGCCTGGGGCGCCCTGCGGGGCCTCGTGCGCACGCCGCTGTGCGTGGGGGACGTCTACCTGCTCCTCCACACCCTGTGGGGCTGCGGGGCCAGGCCGCTCTTCGTGGCCACCGCCAAGACCGTCCATCTGAGCGGACACTGGCGCCTGGAGCGCGCCCTGATCCGACGCCTCGTCCTCCGGGCCTGGACACGCGACCCCGAGAGCGCCGCGCAGCTCAGAGGGTCCGGGGCCGACGCGCTCTGTGCCGGCAGCCCCATCATGGACCTCCTCGGGGACAGGACGCCCTGCCCGGCTCCGCTGCCCCCCGGGCCGGGGGACGTCCCGACGGTCCTGCTGCTGCCGGGAAGCCGCCCTCGAGCCTATGAGGACGTCCGCCTCCTGCTGGAGGCCGCCGTCCTCCTGAACGCGGCGCGGCCCTGCGCTTTTCGGATGGTGCTGGCCCCGACCCTCTCGGCGTCCCGCCTGGTCGCTTCCTGCCCGGGCTGGGCGCCCGAGGGGACAAACGGGCCCGGCGAGGTTTCCGCCCTGAGGCGCGAGGCACTGTGCGTCGCCCTCACCTCCGAACCCGTGGCGACGGCGGCGGACGGCGCAACGCTTCTGCTCGGGCTGGGAGGGACGGCCAACCAGCTCTGTGCGGGGCTGGGCATCCCCGTGGTCTCGATCGACGAGAAGGGCAAGAGGGTTCAGAAGAAGCTGTTGGGGGGTGCGGAGATTCTGGTGAAGGCAACGCCGGAGGCGCTTGCGGACTGTGCGCTGCGGGTGCTCGGGGACCCGGAGCTGTTCGCGAGGATGAGCGCGGCGGGGCGACGGCGCATGGGCGCGCCCGGGGCTCTGGCCGATGTGGTGGAGTACGCCGCCTCCGCCCCGGGATGGGAGGTTCGGGAGGCGCTTTACGAGAGGCTGCGGGGGCGGGACGGAATGCCTGGGGAAAATCAGGCTAAGATTTCAGTCCCCCGCGCGTCGCGGAACGCTTCATAAAAGCTCACGCCCTCCGGAGACCCGTCCCGTCCAGGCCCTCTCCTTCGGTCCCTGCTGGAAGTCGCCTGTCAGGAGGTCGTCGAGGGAGTATTTTTTCCCGCGGAACGGAGCATGACGCCGTCCTCATGGACCGGCAGGGCCACGGACATATCGGCCTCCAGCCCCGCCCGCTCCGGAATGGCGGGAGACGGGGTCATCTCCGGCGCTCCTGCTCGAAGAGGTAGCCGGTGACGGTCAGCAGAAACGTCTCGGCGTCCGAGTCCGGAGCGTCCGGCTGCGTCCAGGAGATGCGGGCGGGCGTGCAGGAGCCGTCCGTGTAGAAATAAACGATCTCGGGGTCGAGGCGCCAGTCCTCGCCCTCGGGGGGGTAGGTCAGCCTGACGGGCGACCAGGCGAGCGTCTCCCGACCGGGGACGGCGGGGTCCTCCGCCTTGGTCAGCGCCTCGGCGGC
The DNA here is from genome assembly GCF_938040765.1 of uncultured Fretibacterium sp. Taxonomy (GTDB): domain Bacteria; phylum Synergistota; class Synergistia; order Synergistales; family Aminobacteriaceae; genus CAJPSE01. Next base: position 20,431 of record NZ_CALIAA010000267.1, on the reverse strand, counting down.
GATCCGTCCGCGGCGCACGCTGCCGTGTCCGCCGGACTCGACCGGCTCAAGCTTCAGGCGGATGGACACCCCGGAGAGCGCGAGGTTCGAGGCCTCCTCGACCGTGCGCTGCAGCCGGACGGCCGGAGGCTCCCTGTAGCGGAAGATGCGCGGGACGACCATCCCGGCCAGCAGGCCGACGATCGCCAGCACGATCATGATCTCTATGAGCGTGAATGCCGATCGGCCGTTTTTGTTTTTTTGGGTTTTATCGAGGCGTCCCACGCGCGTCCTTCGTCCCCCCCCAAGCCATTCCATTTCTAAATCATTCGTAGACAATAAGCAGAGAGCCGGCGCAGTATGCGCCGTGCGAATCGCTTAGTTTCTTCATCAGGCGGCTGCCTGCAACGTCGAAGACGAAGCCACCAGGCTTCGCTTCGACGTAAGCGATCGACACAGCATCTGCGGCTTGCAGCCGCAGGAAGCTGGTCGCCTGCTTAAACGAAGTATACGAGTGATGTAGAATTGGAATTATTTCACGATCCCCGCCAGGTCAAACACCGGCGTCAGTATCGCCAGCACGATGAACCCCACCGAGAAGCCCAGGATCAGCACCATCGCCGGCTCCATCAGCGTCGATATCCGCTCCATCCTGGCCTGGGCGATCTCCCGGCACTGCTCCGACACGTTGGAGAGCGCCTCCGCAAGCTCGCCCCCCATCTCTCCCACCCGGATGACGACGACGACCTCCTCCGGGAACCCCTGCTTTTCCAGCGCGCGGTCGAAGCGGTGCCCCGCCTTGACCAGCTCCGCCGCGTCCAGCCAGCGCTGCGAGTGCGCGTCCATCGAGGACGTCATCCGAAGCGCCTGGACCAGCGGAATCCCCGAACGCAGCAGCGTGGACAGGTGCGACGTCACCAGGGCCAGGGTCAGCCGTTCGCGGACGCCCCGCATGAAGGGCAGGCTCGGCCTCTTTCCGCTGCGCTTCATCCAGAGCCAGAGCAGCAGCAGCGCCAAAGCCAGCCAGAGCCCGTAGGAGGTCAGAAAGGACGACATGGCTATCAGGATGCGGGTCGGCAGCGGCAGCGTCTGGTGCATGTCCTGGAACAGGGCGGCGATCTTCGGGACGACGTAGGTCAGCATGAAGCCGACGACCCCGACCCCGACCACCGCCATGACGAGGGGATAGGTCATGGCGCTCCGTATCTTGCGCCTCAGTCCGTCCTCCAGCTTGAACTGGCCGGCCGCCTGCTCCAGGACCGAGATCAGCGAGCCGCTCTGCTCGCCCGACTCCACGACGCGCCACAGGCTCTCCCGAAACGCGCCGCTCTCCGAGAGGGCCGCGTGAAACTTCCTGCCGCCCTCCACGGCCGAGAGCAGCGACGCGAACGCGGCGCTCATGTGCTTGTCGCGGGTCTGGCGCGCCATGATCTTCAGGGAGTCCGCCAGGGGCAGTCCCGACTTCAGATAGGACGCCAGGCTGCGGCAGAAGAAGATGTGCGCCTCAAGCGAGAGCGGCCGGACCGCCTGGGCCCGCTTGCGCTCCTCGGCCACGGCCACGTCCACCACCACGACGCCGCGCTCCGTCAGGCGCTCCACCGCCTGGACCGAGGACGACGCCTCGATCGTGCCCTTCGTCTGCTTCCCCTTCGCGTCGTATCCCGAATAGCTGAAATAAGGCATGTCTCCCCCGTCGGCCCTCCGGGCTAATCCTCGCCGGCCACGCGGACCAGCTCATCGGGAGAGGTCTTGCCCTGGGCGACGGCCGACAGGCCGATCTCCCACAGGGTGCGGAACCCGTTCCCGCGCGCCACCTCCCGCAGTTTCGAGGCCGAGGCACCGTTCACGAAGGCCTCCTGCACGGCCTCGTCCACGACGAACTGTTCATAGAGGCCGATCCGGCCCCGATAGCCCGTGCCGTGGCACTCCGGGCACCCCGTGGGAGCCCAGGCCCGTTCCAGGCCCTGTCGGGCCATCAGCGCGGGCGGCTCCACCTCGTGCCGGCAGTGCGGACACAGGCGGCGCGCCAGGCGCTGGGCCACCGTCCCGATCATGCAGCTCGCGGCGAGGTAGGGCTCTATGCCCATGTCCACCAGACGGACGATCGCCCCGATGGAGTCGTTCGTGTGGAGCGTCGAGAGCACCAGGTGCCCGGTCAGGGACGCCTGCACGCCGATGTGCGCCGTCTCGAAGTCGCGCATCTCCCCGATCATGACGATGTCCGGGTCCTGACGCAGGATGGAGCGCAGCGCCGAGGCGAAGGTCACGCCCGCCTTCTCGTTCACCTGGATCTGAGCCACGCCGGGCAGCGCGTACTCCACCGGGTCCTCCACCGTGATGATGTTGACCTCCGGGCGCGCCAGCGCCTGAAGGATGGCGTAGAGGCTCGTCGATTTTCCCGAGCCCGTGGGGCCCGTGAAGAGGATCATCCCGTGGGGCCGCCGGATCAGGCCCTCCAGGACGGCGCGCTCGTTCTCCTCCATCCCCAGGTCCTCGAGGGTCAGCAGGCCGTGCCCCTTGTCCAGAAGGCGCATGGCCATGCGCTCGCCGTGCTGGGTGGGGACGAGCCCCACGCGGATGTCCACGGCGCGGTCGCCCAGGGTGATGCCGATGCGGCCGTCCTGGGGCGCCATGTGCTCCGCGATGTCCATCTTGGCCATGACCTTGATGCGGCTCGTCAGGGGCGCCTGGTGCGTCCGAGGCAGGCGAAGCCGGTCCTGGAGGACCCCGTCGACCCGGAAGCGGACCAGGACCTCGTCCTCGTAGGGCTCCACATGGATGTCCGTGGCGCGCTGCCTGAGCGCGTCGACGAAGAGACCGTTCACCAGGCGGATGACCGGCACGTCCACCGAGTCGCTCAGCACGTCCTCGCGGCTCAGATCGTCGATGTCGTCGATCCCCTCCATCTTCTTCGCGGCCTCGTCCGCCGCAACGCTGCGCAGGTCGTAGAGCGTGTGGAGCAGGTCCGAGACCTCCTTCTCGGTCCGCAGCTCCAGGTCCACCGGGAACCCCAGCGCCACCCCGAGCATCTGGGCCCGCGGCCACGCCGCGAGCTCCGACGCGCCGACGATCAGCACCCCGTCCTCGACCCGAAGCGGGACGATCCGCCCGGAGCGCAGCACGTCGAGCCCCATGCCCTCCGGCAGGAGCTCCGAAACCGCGGAGGCCTCCGGCAGCGGGGGAAGGGTTCCGTCGGCGGCCGGGGCCGCCTCGGCGGGAGGAAGGGGCCGGACCTCCTCCCTCAGCGCCTCCGGCTCCTTCAGGGTCTCCGGTGCGGACATCTCAGCGCCTCTTGAGGCTGTCCCGGTAGAGGTCGCGGAACCGGCGGTCGACCTCCGTCTCCACGGGGCTCAGTTCGATGTCCCGATCGGTGCTGACGGGCTCGGAGAGCGTCAGGTCCGCCGACGAGGGGACGCCCGAGGCCTGAAGGGTCGCCTGCCGCATCTGGTGGGCGTCCGAGATGATCTGCGGCGTCAGGAAGATGATGAAGTCGATCTTCTCCTTCTCCTTCGAGACTTTCTGGAACAGGCTGCCGATCAGCGGGATATAGGAGAGCCCGGGGACGCGGCGCCGCAGGGACTTCTCCGTCTCCTTGACGATGCCGCCCAGGATGATGGTCTCCCCGTCGCCCACGATCACCGAGGTCTTGACCTCGCGCTTCGCCGTCACGGGAGTCACCGAGCCCGTGGCGGTCAGGACGTCCTCCGTCGTCTGCTTGATGTCGAGCGCCACGACGTTGCCGCTGCGGATGTGGGGCGTCACCGTCAGGGTCAGGCCCGTGTCCTTGTAGTCGAAGTTCTGCTGGAGCGCGCCGGGGTTCGAGAGGTCCGACGTGGAGCCCTTCAGCACCGGGATGACCTGCCCCACCTGGAACGCGCTCTCCCGGTTGTCCGTGCACATCAGGCGCGGCACGGAGAGGACGTTCACCGCGTCGTACTTCTTCAGCATATCAATCGTGGCGTAGACCAGCGCCAGCGGCTTGTAGTTCGTGACGGAGTAGGTGGACCCGTTGCGCTCGATCAGCTCCTGCTTCTTGGAGAGCTCCGAGAACCAGCCCATGAACTGGGAGGGGATGGAGCCCTCGCCCAGCTGGCCCATGCCGCCCAGCATGACGTTGTCCCAGATCTGGCCGCCGACGATGGACCAGTCGATCCCCGCGCGGTTCAGGTTCGTCACGTTGACCTCCGCGATGAACCCGCGGATCAGCACCTGCTTGGCCTGGACGTCGATCTCCGCCAGCACCTTCTTCAGGGCGTCGTACTGCCTCTGGGTCGCCGCGAAGATCAGGCTGTTGGTCGTCAGGTCGGGCACGACCGTCGGGGGGTACTTGCCCTCCTGGTTCGGCTGGAGCATCGCCGAGGCGGCCAAGACCTTGCCCAGCTGTTCGGCCGCCGCCTCCGCATCGATGTTCTGCAGCTTGTAGACGTGGAAGTCGCCCGCCTTGGAGTCCACGTCCAGCTCCTTGACGATCGTCGCGGCCTGGGAGATGGCCCCTCGGTCCCCGACGACGACGACCTTCCGGCTCATGGGGTCCGCCACCGCGGAGAGCCCCTGGAGCGGGCCGCCCGTCTGGGCGATGGCGTTGAGCTGCGCGGCCACCGTCGCCGCGTCCCCGAACTTCAGGGAGAAGGTCCGGCTCAACCGCGCGCTGGAGGGGGTGTCCAGCTTGCGCAGGAGGTCCACGCCCTTCTTGACGTCCGTCGCCCGGCCCTGCAGCATCACGTCGCGCCCGTTGCCCACGGGCAGGACCACGACGGTCTGGGCGAAGGCCTGCTGGAGCGCCTGGACGACCGAATCCACGGTCACGTAGTCCAGCGGGACGACGTAGGTCACCGTCTCCTCTCCGTACTCGGGGCCGCCCTTGCCGCGCCCCACGCCGGTCGAGGGGCTGACCCCGCCCTGCCGCATGACGGAGTAGCCGTCGCCCATCTTCTGCAGCGAGAAGCCGTATACCTGAAGGATGGACAGCATGATCTGCCGCGCCTCGCTCAATGAGGAGGGACGGGGCGAGATGATGGTGATCTTGGCCGAGGTGCCCGGGGGCACGATGATGCTCTCCTGGAGCAGCTCCGACATGAACCGGACGAACTTCACCAGCTCCATGTCCTTGAAGTTGAACTGCACCAGCCCGGCCTTGCGCATGGCCTGGGCCGCGGCGACCAGGTCCTTCTCCTCCGCGTCCGAGAGCTGCGCCGCACCCGGGGCGCCGTCCTCCTGGGCCGCCAGGGCCAGGGCGGGACGGAAGCCCGTCAGCAGGGACACCGTCAGCAGCGCCAACAGAAATTTACCGTGAATTTTACCGTGAAGCTCTTTCAAAAGAATCGTTCCCCCTTGCCGGAATCCGAAGCCTCCGTCCCCGCGCTCGCCGGTCCTCGGGTCGGCCCTTCCACAAAAACGGCAGGCTGCATCCTCCATACTGCATCTTCATCGTCCCTGCTGCGGCAGGTACAGGACCATCGAGGGCCCCCGCAGAGTCACCCGAAGCCTCCTGAAGGGCAGTTCCATGTCGCCCACGACGGGCACGGAATCGAGCTCCGTCTCCCAGGAGACCCCGTCCTTCTCGCCCTTGTCCGGCATGTCCTCCTTCGTGCGGAACTCGAGCCAGATCCTCCGGGCCGCCACGGCGAGCTCCCGCTCCAGACGGACCTCCGCCAGGGAGCGCAGCGACAGCCCGATCAGCCGAAATCCTGCCGCGATCACGAGTCCCGCAATCGCCACGGCGACCAGCACCTCCATCAGCGTGAAAGCGCGGCGCGAAGCCAAGGGATGCGCCCCGCCTCAGTGCACGACGTACCGCAGCGCGGTCGGCTTCCCGTCCCGCGTCACCTCGACGTCGAAGCGCTCGCTGTTCATCAGGGAGTTGATGGAGTTCGCGATATCCCCCATGTTGGTGAAGGGGATGCCGTTGACGGACTTGATCACGTCGCCCTTCCGCACGCCCAGCTGGCTCAGGATGCTGTCCTCCTGAATCCACTGGATCTCGAGCCCCGCCTCCCCGTCCATCGGCCTCAGGCGGATCTTCTTGAGCTCGTCGAACGGGTTCTGCACCAGATCGTTGACGAGCCCGCTGGGCACCTGCCCCTCCTGCTCCCCGGGCTTGGCCGCCACGACGCTGCCCACCGGGACGTTGACCGGAGCGGCGTCCGAGGCGGGCGCGGCCGACGCGGGGGGAAGCCCCGGCTCTCCGTAGATGAGCTGCTTGACGACGCGCTCCTCCCCCTTGACGAAGACCGCCTCGCGGTAGGTCACCCACTTGAGGGTGTAGACGTCGAAGCTCGTGCCGACGAGCACCAGCCTCAGCTTTCCCTTGTCCTCCAGCCACGCCCCGGCCCGGGGAAGCGTGCCGCGCAGCACGGCGGTCGCCAGCGACCCCGTGACCACGACGTCGGCGCTCCTCGCGGCCGGCTCGGGCGCCGTGACCATCGGCGAGATGCGGAACGGGTTCGCCGCAAGGAAGCCGTCCATCCGCTTCATCTGCCTCGCCGTCTCCTCGGAGGCTTGGGACGCGGTGTCCGGAGCGGGCCCCTTCGCCCCGCCGGATCGGTCCAGGCCGATGCCGATGCAAACCGACGCCAGCCAGCCCAGGGCCAGGCCCAGAAGCAGGGGCAGGACCCACAGCCACAGGGCATAGAGCCTTCCCCCCTCCGGCCCCGTCCGCCCGGTAGCCGCAGGAGCACCGCGGCGTCCGCTCCGGCGCAGGCGCGCCCACGCGCCGCCAAGACCGCCCCTGAGTCCGTTCAACAGATTCGCGCTCACGAGGCCGACCCTCCCTCGGGCCGGGAGCGGCGCAGGAACCACCGGCCGTCCCCCTCCTTCTCCAGGGGCAGGAAGTTGCGAAGCGTCTCCATGTTCTCCTCGAAGGCCTCGGGTACGAGAAGCTCCGCCTCGGCCCGGCCGATCTTCATCCTCCCCAGGTCGAGCGTCAGAAAGCCGCGAATCCGAAAGTCCCCGTCCGTCCGGAGCTCCTCGAAGGACACCTCCGTCGGGGACGCCGTGAGGAGGAACCTCCCGTCCCCGAAGGCCATCGGCTGTCCCATCGTCAGGCTTCCCCTCGAGAAGGCGACCTCGCAGACGGGGGCCAGGAGCGCCAGGGAGGCCAGGAGATCGGGCCGCAGGGTCATGGAGGCGCAGGAAAAGCGCGTGAATCCGCTGAGGGTGACGTCCCGGACGGAGAAGCCTCCCCGCACATCCTCGACGCCCGAGTAGGTCAGGGTCATCCCCTGGCGCTCCATGCGGGACGCCGCCAAGGCCATGGCGAACGAGCCGACCTCGCGCCACGGCATGAAGGCCCACAGGGCCGCCAGAAAGCCCGCCAAAAGGATCAGCGCCCTGAGCGCCCGCTTCAGGAGCCTCATCGGTCGGGCTCCCGCCGCGCGGACGGTCCCTCGGCGCCCAGGGGCCCGATGATCGCGGAGACCGTGAACAGGCGCTCCTGACCGGCCGGAAGCGCCCGGATCTCCGAGGAGAGGAAATGGACGCCGCGCGCGGACAGCTCCCGCACCAGCTCCGTCAGCTCCTCCGCATAGAGCCGGTTCACCTCGATCGACTGGTTCCTGCCGTCGGGCGCGATCCGGTTCACCCGGCTGCCCAGCGACATGCGCTCGGAGACCTGGGTGAAGACGGTCGGCACGTCGACGGCCTCCGTCCCCGACCCCGCTGCGGGCGCCAGAGCCCGATACTCCTCGGCCAGGGCCACGAGGGTCCGGTAGCGCCCCTCCTGAACGGCGAGGCTCGAGGCCGACGCGGCCGTCCAATCCGCCGTCCACGAGACGGCCACCCACACGGCCAGCGCCAGAAGGACGAAGGCCACAAGCCGAACCGACCCGGCGACCTCGCCCCGGACGACCGAACGGGCGGCGCCGAGCCCCACATCGAAATTCCACGTCTTGAACGTCATGCTTCCACCGCCGCTGCCATCTCGTCCATCCTATCCTTCACCATCGCGCCCTCACCATCGCACCCTGAGGTCGAAGCGATACCCCAGGCCGGGGACGCTTTGCGTATTGTCCAGCTGCGACAGGGCCGCCCGGCCCTCCCAGGCCTTGCGGAAGGTCAGCACGGTGCTCATGTCCGGGGCCGAACCGGTGCAGTCCAGGCCCTCCGCATTATAGCGCAGCACGTCGAGGGTCACGTCCATGCTGGGGTTCTCCGAGAAGACGGACCCGAGCTCCGCCAGGGCGTCCTCCAGGCTCCGTCCCTCCGCGTCGTTTCCCCGCAGCTCGGCGATGCGGTCGCGCGCCAGCGTGACGGGGTTCGCGATCCGTCCCGTCCGTTCGGCGTCGAACGCCTCCCGATACAGGGCCTCCGAGCGCAGGCGCGCCGCCTCGGCGCCGCCCCGGGCCTGATGCCACTTCAGAACGCCCCCCGTCAGCACCAGCATGCCCAGAAGAAGGGCCCACCCGGCCACGCGGGTCAGGAGACGAACGGACCGCTCGAGCCCCACCGCCCCCTCCAGGGCCGTTCGGGACAGGTTCACCGTCCCGATCCACGGATAGCGGGCCAGGCTCTCCCGGACGATCCCGCCCAGGGCCTCCAGGCTCCCCGGATCCGTCGCGTCCAGGGCGAAGGAAGCGCCCCTCTCCAGCTCCTGGGCCCGGCAATAGCGGTCATACCAGGCAAACTCGGACTCCGCGCTTCCCGCGGACCGGGAACGCCAGCGGCAGAGCACGGGGCGCCCTTCGCTCCACAGCAGGGAACAGAGGTTCTCCTCGTCCGCCCAGAGGGTCACGCCCGTGCCGCCGACCTGCGAGACGAGGGGCAGGGGCGCGGGCCAGACGAGCGCCGAAAGGCCGTCGGGCGGCTCCGGGAAATCGAGTTCCGCGGCCGAGGCATACCAGACCACCCCGCTGCTGCTGCGGGGCGTCCGCTCCAGCACCGTCGGAAAGAGCTCCATACCGCCCGCCGGGGCGCAGGACAAAAAGGGCAGGGTCTGAAGCCGCAGCGCCTCCCGGACCCGCATCACGCTTCCAAACGGAAACGAGAAGGGCGAGACGGAGAGCGAGCGCATCGGGACGAGGACCGCGGCCCGCCGGACGCGGCGGGACGGGGGCGCGGCGGAGACGCGCCGCAGCGCACCCCCCGCCACGCGATGGAGGTCGATGTTCTCGAGATCGGAGGTCCCTTTCAGAATCACGTTCATAACTCCTCCCAACGGACGATTCTTTCGTCCGACCTGTCGAAGACGATGTCGAAGGCCGTCCCTCCCGCGGACTCCTCCAGGAACTCTATATGGAGCGAGAAATAGCGGCTCTTGCAGCCCGCGACGTTGGTCAGCATCGTGGAGACCTTCGGGGAGAGGCCCGGGATCTTCTGCAGATCGTTCAGGCTCCTGATGATGTTCCGCCTCCGGTACTCCGTCACCCGGTCCGCCAGCGAGGCGTCCAGTCCGGGCAGGAGCTCCAGGACCCGTTGCGGCGCGACGTTCAGGTTGACCTTGCCCCCGCTCCAGACCGTGCAGAAGTCGGCCAGCCCCGGACGCCCGGGGACGCCGTCGAGGAGCTCGGGGGTCACCTCCTCCAACAGCAGGAACTCCGAGATGTCGAGCGGCGAGCGGTTGATGAAGCTCCCGCGCTCCGCGCCGCCGACCCGGGCCTTGTCGTTCGCGTCCATGAAGTCCAGAGTCAGGACGGCCAGCTCCCGGCGTCCCATCCGCTGCCAGAGGTCCTCCCAGGGACGCTTCATCTCGCCCCGGACGGTGTTCTTGTCCGGCAGGAAGAGGCTGCGGACAGGGATCTTGTCGTCGAGCGGCAGCACCCGAACCGCCCAGAGCCCCATGTCGTCCGCGGGCAGGATGAACGGCTTGTACCACTCCTGAAGCGGGCTGTCCGCATCGGTCTCCCCGGACAGCTTGGAGACCGCACCGATCACGGAGGCCGTGAGCACCTGCGCCATGCTGCGGTTCGTCAGCGCGACGCGCTCCCTGAGGGCGCTGCGGACCTGGAGACGGACGAACCATGCAAAGGCCGAAGCGCACGAGATGAGCAGGACCCCCAGCATCAGGACCGAGATCAGCACGAACCCCCGCCGCCGCGCTCCGACGAGCCCAGAACCCTGCCAGGGGCTCCGCCCCTGAACCCCGCCCAGGGAGCGAGCTCCCTGGGAACCCTTCATACCGTTCCCGCAGGGGGGCAATGTCCCCCTGCAGGAACGGTCAATGGGGGCGCCGGGGGACTTGTTCCCCGGCCGGGGGAGGTGGGGGGCAGCGCCCCCCGACAGGGCTTCAGAGCAAAGCCTCGAAGCCCTACGGGTACACGAAAACATGTTCGAGCCGCTCCTCATCCTTGTCCTTGCCCCTGGCGATGGTCACGACCAGCCCCGCGGGAAGCTCTCCCTCGTACTCTTCCTTCCGCTCCGATTCGACGACCGCCTCCACACCGAAGGCCGTCACGCCGGGCAGGACCAGCTGCCCCGTCTCGCCCCGCAGCTTCGCGGCGTCGATCTTGGCGATGTCCTCCCCCGGCAGCAGCCAGCGGTACAGGCCGGGCGGGGTATCCCCGCGCATCGGACCGCCGCGGTCGATCCTGTAGACCAGGCAGCCCGCCGGGAGGTTCTGCTTTGCCGGCGCGGTGCTCGCCACGAGAAGCGCGTCGTCCTCCGCGCCCCCCAGGGCACGGTGATCCTCCACCTTCACCGCAATGGGCGCCAGCCGCAGGGCGGCCGCGGCGTCCTTTCCGATGAAGGCGAGCGTGCGCTCGAGCGCCCCGGCGTCGGAGTAGTCGGCCTGGGTCTCGACGACGCGCCGGACCGTGAACACCACCGGGGCCAGGGCCAGCGTCGTCACCATCCCGGCCAGCAGAACGACGACGAGGATCTCTATGAGCGTGAAGCCCCTCCGCCCCAAAATTTTCAACCCCCGCTAGCGGGAGACGGGCTCCTCGTCCGACAGGGCCGGGGTCCCCGTGGCCCCGGATTCGGGGGACGCCTCGGGCTCCTCCGGCGAGGCGACGTGCATGCCGCCCGAGCTCTGGACGGGAACCATCACCACCGCATCCACGGTTCTGCCCTGGCTGTCCTGCACCCCTTTCTGCGTCTCCAGGCGATAGGTCCCAGGCTTGAGGTAGCTGACCAGCTCCTTCAGGGTCTCGACCTGCTGGAATCGCTGCGCCCATTGCAGCAGGGCGCTCAGGTCCTCGGTGTGGGGCTCCCTCAGGAAGTGCTGCCACAACAGGCTGAATCCTTGGACCATCGTCTGGACGTCGTTCGTCTGCTCCCCCACCTGAAAGTAATGGTAGCCCAGGTTCTTCAATGCCTCCTCACGAACCATCGGGTGCCGTGCCGCCCGCTCCAGCAGGCCGCGCTGCACCGTCGCGGACCGGGTGGAGAGCGCCTGACGCAGCAGAAGGTTCCCCTCGATGCCGCTCCCCAGGTAGATCAGCCCTACCAGGGACGCCGCCACGAAGGATACGCCGAGCAGCTTCGTGAAGCCGCTGGAGAAGGACGCCCTCCAGCCCAGACGCCCCTTCAGGACCTCCCGGTTGGTGACGGCGAAGGCCAACGCCAGCCACAGGGTGTTCTCGATCCGGTGGAACGGCCGCGTCCAGAGCGCGTTGAACAGGATCAGGGCCACGAGCGCACAGCCCCAGATGACCTCCGGGGAGAGAAGATCCCTGCGGAACACCTTGCCGAAGAAGGTGAAGAACCACAGCCCGAACATCAGGAGGAGCACGGCGCCCCCTGCGACGCCCGCCTCGCAGAACCACTGCAGGAACTCGTTGTGGGCCCAGTGCGTGTACTGCCAATTGTAGTCGTGGGTCTTGAACGCCTCGCGCTGAGCTTCGAGGTAGTGCCACTTGAACTGCCCCACCCCGACGCCCTGGGGATGCTGTTTGAACATCGTCCAGGAGGTCGTCCAGATCCCGCGTCGCCCCCCGACCGTCCCGGCGTCCTGCACCATGTCCACCGTCTTGGCCACCAGCTCGGCGGCGCGCTCCCGGTTCATGAGCATCGCCCCCCCGAGGACCGCGGCGAAGAGCAGGATCACCGCCCCCAGGCGCCTGGCGTAATCCCTGCCGAAGTGGACCAGGACGACCAGCCCCAGAACGGACAGCCCCACCAACAGGGAGAGGATCCCCGACCGGCTGGTGCTGTTCCAGAGCCCCCAGATGTTCACCGCCATCAGCAGGAGGTTGAGGGCGGTCACGGCGGGATGCCGCCGTTTTCCGTCCGGCGTCGACGCGTAGGCGATGTAGAGGTAGACCGAGCTCATGACGCAAATCGCCATCCACAGCCCGAACATGTTCTGCTGGGCGGTATTGCCGATGTAGTTGTAGGGCGTCGGCAGGATCAGGGAGCCGAGGCCGGACAGGCCGCCGAGGACCGGGATGTCCCTCAGGAAAGCCAGGTCGTTGAGGTTCCGGATCTGGAGCTCGGCGAACAGGACGTTGAGCGCCGCATTGATGTTGGCCAGCCAGAGGAGCGGCCGTATCGCCCGGTTGGGGAAGGAGGCCATCGAGAGGACGTAGAAGGCCCAGACCGCCGCAAAGCAGACCAGCTCGTGCACGAGCGTCGTGAAGGAGGAGATGCGGACCCATACGGGCTGCGCGACGCAGTAGAGCAGGAGCACAGCCCAGAGCGCGCCGAAGAGGTCGACCTCGAAGCGGATCCGGTCCCGCCCGTACAGGACCAGCCGCGCCCCCGCGACGAGGAGCGCGATGGCGATGGGCACGCCCGTGACCGTCCACTTCATGATGTGCAGGGTATCGTAAAAGGACACGCCGGAGTAGACCAGGTTCGGGAGCGCCAGAGCGGCGAACCACAGGGGGATCAGCAGCGCCGGGGGCACGAGGGGCACGGGCGCGTTCAACGCAGCGCCGGCAGTTCTTCCGGAGACCGGATTGGAACGGGGTGTCACCAAACGGAACACAACCTTTCGACCGTCCTGGTCAAGGATTCGAAAAACAAAAAGCAAAAGACTTCTGCCCGCAGATCCTTTTTTCATGTTAAGGACAAACGGACAAAAGCGCCATAGGCCAACCTGACTTAAACGTCCTCAGAATTTTATCGTATTTCAGCCTCTAGCGCCACGCGGTTTTGCGCGGACATGCCTCGGCTTTGGGGTTGGGGAGCGGAACATCGGGAGGCATCGAATGGGGAAGGGGCCGACCTTCGAAGCGTGCCGATCGCTCGTCCTTTTACCGGCTCTGTGAATGGAATGGGCTCTGCTCTATCTTCTTACCTTCTATATGCAGGTCCTCCGCCCGGAAGGCGGAGTACCCTTCGTAGCGATAGCTGTGATCGATGCTCCGCATCCAGAGCGCGCGGTCGTCGATATTGTCCGTCAGCGCCCTCTTCAGCAGATGCTTGATCTCTATGTCCCTGACAGGGCTGCGCTCCATCGCCAGCAGGTAGTCCTCCTTGTCGACCCTGCTCCAATCGACGACTACGCCCAGCTCTTTCCTGAGAATCAGGTCCAGCCAGATGCGCATACTTCTGCCGTTGCCCTCCCTGAAAGGATGCGCGACGTTCATCTCGACGTACTTCTCGACGATCTCGTCGAAGGTGGACTGAGGCATCCTGTCGATGGTCCGCAGCGCAGCCTCGAGATACATCGACGGCACAAAGCGGAAATTGCCCTTTGCGATGTTGACCCGACGCATTCTGCCCGCAAAATCGTAGACTTCATCGAACAGGCGGCGATGAATCTCCGCGAGCGCGGCATAGGTTCCCGCCTCCAACGAGTCCAGGCAGCCGCTCTCGAACAGCTCGACGGCCTTTTTCTTGCTGAGCCTCTCCTCCTCCCTCGCGAGCTCGGAGGAGTCCGTTATTCCCAATTTGTTCTCCAATACCACGATGTCCGTCCCCCTCCCCGCCATAGATACCACGAGACGGCACATGAAACCCCGCGCAGTTCAGTATAACAAATTCAGGGTGGGGCCCGGCAGAACAGGATGGGCGACGCCTTGCGGCGGGACGCGCGGAAGTCGGGCCGACTCCGTCCGCCGGTTGTTATAATGAGGCCAAGCGACGGTGTTTCCCCGCGCTTCTTCGGCGGGGACCAAGGAGGGGATGCGTCTCATGGAGATCAGGAACGCCACGCCGGACGACCTGAAGGCGGTCGCGGCCGTCGAGGCCGAATGCTTTCCGCAGGGGGAAGCGGCGACGGAGGAGGCTCTTCGGGAAAGGCTTTTGGTCTATCCCGATCACTTCTGGCTCTTGTTCGACGGGGACCGGCTGGTCGGCTTCGTGAACGGGATGGTCAGCGACGAGCCCGACCTGCGCGACGGGATGTACGCGGACGCCTCCCTGCACGACGAGGGCGGAAGGTGGCAGATGATCTTCGGGGTGAACACGATCCCCGAGTACCGCAGGCGGGGATGCGCCGAGCGGGTCCTGAGGAGGGTCGTCTCGGACGCCGAACGCCAGGGCCGGGAGGGGCTGGTCCTGACCTGCAAGGAGCCCCTGCTGCACTATTACGCGAAATTTGGTTTTGAGAACGAGGGGATCTCGAGCTCGGAGCACGGCGGGGCGATCTGGTATCAAATGCGCCTGAGGTTCGCCCGGCCCGGAGCGCAGCGGGCCCCCGGAAAACCGCCGTACCCCGCCCCGCATGGATGGGACGAATCAAGAAGGTCCTGACCTCCGGCGACCCTTCGGTCCGTTATCCCCCGTTATCCCGGCCCCAGTTCCTCCCGAAACGCCTCCGCCGCGGCGACGGCCCGGGCGTAAAAAGCGGCGGCGCGCTCGCGCTTGTTTCGAATCCGCTCCGTAAGGGGGGGGAAGATCCCCAGATTCGTGTTCATCGGCTGGAAATGCCTCGGGTCGGCCCCACGCAGATAGCGCAGCAGCGAGCCCACGGCCGTCTCCGCGGGCCACTCCGGCATGGAAAGCCCCTTCAGGAGCCGGGCGGCGTTCACCCCCGCAACCAGGCCCATCGCCGTGCTCTCCATATAGCCCTCCACGCCGGTTATCTGCCCCGCCAGGAACAGGTCCCCGCGCCCCAGGGGCAGGGGGCGCAGGTGCGCATCCAGCACCGCAGGGGCGTTGACCGAGGTGTTGCGGTGCATCACGCCGAATCGGACGAACTCCGCGCGCTCCAGGCCGGGGATCATCGAGAACACGCGCCGCTGCTCGCTCCACTTGAGCCCCGTCTGGAACCCCACGAGGTTGAAGAGCGTCCCCGCGGCGTCGTCCTGCCGCAGCTGCACGACGGCCCAGGCCCGGCCGCCGCGCCCCGGGCGGGGGTCCTCCAGCCCCACCGGACGGAGGGGGCCGAAGCGCAGGGTGTCCGTGCCCCGCTCCGCCAGCGCCTCGACGGGGATGCAGCCCTCGAAGTACATCCCCCGCTCGAAGTCGTGGGGCAGCGCGCGCTCCGCGTGGACCAGCGCGTCGTGGAAGGCCAGGTACTCCTCCCGCGTCATGGGGCAGTTGATGTAGTCGTCCCCGCGCCCGTAGCGCCCGGCGACGTAGGCCTTCTCCATATCGACGGACTCGCGCGTCACGATGGGGGCCACCGCGTCGAAGAACGCCACGTATTCGTGCCCCAGCGCCTCGCGCAGGGCGCCGGCCAGCGGCTCCGCCGTCAGGGGCCCGGTGGCGAGGATCGCGGGCCCGGCGGGGATCGTGCGCACCTCCTCCCTCGCGGACGAGGGCGATGTTGGGATGCCCCAGGATGCGCTCCGTGACGAGGCCGGAGAAGCGCTCCCGATCCACCGCCAGAGCCCCGCCCGCCGGGACGCGGGAGGCGTGCGCGCACTCCAGAACGAGGGATCGGAAGAGCGCGAGCTCCGCCTTCAGGATGCCCGCGGCGGCCGTCTCCCCCTCCGCGCCGAAGGAGTTGCTGCACACCACCTCCGCGAGCCGGTCGGTCGTGTGGGCGGGGGACATGACGAGGGGCCGCATCTCGAACAGGCGGACCGGGACGCCCCGCTCCGCCAGCTGCCAGGCGGCCTCGCAGCCCGCCAGCCCTCCTCCGACGACGCTGCAGAGGGGCGCGCGGCGGACACCGGCGAGCCGTTCGGACCGCTCGGGGGCCTGATCAATCATCGGACGGGGCCTGATCCTGTTCCTTATAACCGCACGCCTGACAGAAGCGCGTCTTGCCGCGCTTGAAAAGCTCCGCGCCGCACTCCGGGCACTTCTCGCCCGTGGGCGGGTTCCAGGAGATGTAATCGCAGTCCGGGTAGCGGGAACAGCTGTAGAAGGTCTTGCCCTTCTTACTGCGGCGCTTCACGATCTCCCCGCCGTTTTCCTCCCCGCACTTGGGGCACTTCACGCCGATGGTGGACAGAATGGCACGCGTGTAGCGGCACTCCGGGTATCCGGTGCAGGCGATGAACTCGCCGAAGCGGCCGCGCTTCTTCACCAGCGCCCTGCCGCACTCGGGGCAGTCCTCGCCGATCGGCTCGGGCTCCGGCAGGGGCACCCTGTCGGCCCCGCGCGCCTCCTCCACCGTCCTGGAGAACTCGGTCCAGAACTCGCGCACCACATCCAGCCAGCGGCGCTTGGCCTCCTCGACCTCGTCCAGCTCCTTCTCCATCTGCGCGGTGAACCCGGCGTCGACGATGGAGGAGAGGTCCTCGCGGTCGAAGTACCGCTTGAGAAACTCGTCCACCGTCATGCCGAGCGACGTGGGGAAAAGCCGCTTCTCCTCGTTCTTCTCCACGTAGCCGCGTCCGAAGAGCGTGTCGACGATCGTCGCGTAGGTGGAGGGACGGCCCACCCCGTCCTCCTCCAGCGTCTTGATCAGGGTGGCCTCGGAGTAGCGGGCGGGCGGGCGGGTGAACTTCTGCTCCTTCTCCGCGCTCACGAAGTCGAGGGACTCGCCCTCCTCCGCCCTGTCCATGCGGTTCCCCTTGAGGTCGAGCGGCCAGACGGCGCTCCAGCCCTC
This sequence comes from uncultured Fretibacterium sp., assembly GCF_938040765.1. Taxonomy (GTDB): domain Bacteria; phylum Synergistota; class Synergistia; order Synergistales; family Aminobacteriaceae; genus CAJPSE01. The sequence goes on along the minus strand of NZ_CALIAA010000267.1, from coordinate 3,627 downwards.
GAAGATCAGGCTCTCGCCCAGCTGCCGCATCCCCGCGCGCCCGGCGTCCGCCAGGAGCGTGGAGTTGGCCACGACCGCGCTCTCCATCTGGCAGGCGACGAAGCGGCGCCAGATCATGTCGTAGAGCCGAAGCTGATCGGGCGTCAGGATGTCCCCGAGGGAATCGGGGGTGAGGGAGACGTCCGTGGGGCGCACGGCCTCGTGCGCGTCCTGGCTGCGGCCCGGCGCGGCGTAGGCGCGGGGAGCCCTGGGCAGGTACGGGGCGTCGTAGTTCCCGGCGATATAGGCGCGGCACGCCTCGACCGCCTCCTCCGAGAGGCGCAGGCTGTCGGTGCGCATGTAGGTGATCATGCCGACGTGCCCGCGCCCGGGCAGGTTCAGCCCCTCGTAGAGCTCCTGGGCGACGCGCATGGTGCGCTTCGGGGCCATGCTCAGACGCCGGGCCGCCTCCTGCTGGAGCGTGCTGGTGCGAAAGGGGGGCGGCGGGTTGCGCTTGCCCTCACGCAGGCGAAACTCCGAGACGCGGATGGGATGCCCCTCGACCTCGCTCAGGATGGCGTCGGCCGTGGCCCGGTCCTTGATCAGGAGCGGCATCCCGTTCTTCCACAGGGACTTTCCCTCCCACCGGTCCACCTTCATCTCGTAGGAACGGCCTCCCGAGGCCGCGGCCCTGACCGTCACGGACCAGTACTCCTCGGGGACGAAGCGCGCGATCTCCCGCTCCCGCTCGCAGATCAGGTCGAGCGCGACGGACTGCACGCGGCCCGCGGAGAGCCCGTAGCGGATCTTGTTCCAGAGCAGGGGGCTGAGCGTGTAGCCCACCAGACGGTCCAGGATGCGCCGCGCCTGCTGGGCGTCCACCTTGTTCAGGTCCACGACGTCCGGGTTCTGCACGGCGCTGCGCACGGCGTTCGCCGTGATCTCGTAGAAGCGGACGCGGCATTTCTCCGAGAGGTCCAGGCCCAGCAGCTCGGCCAGGTGCCACGCGATGGCCTCGCCCTCGCGGTCGGGGTCGGAGGCCAGAAGGACGTTCGACGCGGACCGGGCCATCGCCGTGAGCTCGTTCTTGATCGCGGCCTTGCCCTTGACCAGGATGTACTCCGGGGCGAAGTCGTGCTCGATATCGATGGCCATGCGGCTGCGCGGCAGGTCGCGGATGTGTCCGACGCTCGACCGGACGACGTACTTGCTGCCCAGGATCCCCATGAGCGTCTTGGCCTTGGACGGGGACTCCACGATGACGAGGGTCTTTCCCGAGGCCCCTGAGGCCCCCGACGTCCCCTTGGACGCGGACGCCCTCGTGCGCGTCCGCCTGGCGGGCGCCGCGGCCCTCGTTTTTCCGGTCCCCTCTCCGGTCTTCGCGGACGTCCCGGTTTTTCGTGCGGGGGCCTCGGTCTTTTTTGCGGAGACAGCAGCTTTTTTTGTCGGGGTCTTGGCCTTTTTCGCAGGGGCCTCGGCTTTTTTTTCAGGGGCCTCGGCTTCTATGGAGGCTTTGGCCGCCGCCCTTCTGGTTCCCGTTCCGGAGGCCCCGGTCCCCCGCCTGGCCGGGGCCTTCTTCTGGCCGGGCTCGGCCGCCTCGGCCTCGGGCGGAACGGAGCGTTTTGCGGCGCACATCGTCAGCAGACCCAGGCGCCCGAGGGGGGCAGGGAGACGGGGACGACGAAGGGGATCTTGAACTTCGGGTCCAGGACGACGGCGTCGAAGAGCGATTCGAAGGTCGATACGTCGATGGCGGTCCCGCTCATGACCCCCAGGACCAGGGCCTGCTGAATGGCCCGTTCCGTCACCTCGGGGGGCACGGACTGCGAGTCCATGAGGCATGAGGCCATCGACCGCGCCTCCTGCGAGAGGTAGCGGCATTCCATATGATGAAAGACCCTCCTGACGCTGACCTTTCCGTTTTCTGCGGCCCGTGGGCGGCAGGGGGTGTTTCCCGTGAGCTTGGTGAGCTTTTCGAGTGTTTTGTCCAAGGTCTTCTCCTTGCAAACGACGCTTGCGTCGCGGACTTCGGGATGCCACGGGAGGCGGCTGCCTCCGGCGGCGCGGCCCGACTGGCGTACAGCGGCCCGACGCGTCCCATAGAGGTATTTATACCATATTTGGACCCCAACGGGCCAGCTTCGCCCCCTTTTCCGCACGAAAACGCCGAGGATGCGGAGCGGCAGCGACCGCGGCGGATTCATGTCATGACGGCGCCGGAACTGTCAGAGTTTGTTGAAACGGAAAAAATTTCTTTGCTTGAAAGCATCAGGGTAACGAGTTAGAATCACGTTTTGTTTGTCGAGACAAATTTTTATGTCTCAACAGCGAAGGAGTTCCAATCTTATAAGGAGGGACATGGTTTTGAGAGGGAAGTGGAAGAAGTTGGGTTTGCTGGCGCTGACGGGCGCGCTGGCGGTCGGGACCGCCTGGGCCGCGGCAAACATTCTGGAGGTCCCTGCGGGGACGACGAACGGCGCCGATTTTGCCCTGACGCCCACGGACGACGGCGGCGCCTTCAACGCCATCCGAGGAGGAGGACGTTTCGAGGGGGCCGTCAAGGGCGAGTCCGGCAAGGCGCGGGTGCTCCAGCTCACGGGTACGGGCAGCAGCCCTCTGACCGTAGCCCCCAGGGCCCAAAAGTCGATCGACGGCGACACGGGGAACAAAACCTTCCAGATCCTCGTGAGCTCCGACGCCGGCAGGAAGGTTGTCGTCAGAGGGTCGAACGGGGACAACCCCTCGGAGGAGGAGTACAGGACCCATTACAGCGGGGGGACGTTGATCCGCGGCGGCGTGCTGAGCGCAGCCAACAACGCCCTTGGGCAGAGGTGGGTCGGCATTCTGAGCGCACCGTACTCGACGAACGCCCCCACCCTCGCAACCGACGGCCCCTTCTCCTTGACCCTGGGTTCCGCAGGAGCCGCAGCACAGCCCCTGCTGCTGTTCGTCGAAAGCGAGGACGCGGGGCACGACCGCCTCACGTACGGCATCATCGACACCCCCGACCAGCAGCAGCTGATCCTTCGACATGGCTTGGGACAAAGGCAGGTCAAGCTGCCCAGGGCCATGGCCATGGGGGACGAGTTGGCGAAGATCGAGGCGTTCGACAACGACTTCGATGGTTCCCCGTCGGGCAAGGGATTTGTCCGACTGGTCAAGACGGGCAAGGGGACCCTGACGATAGATTCCGACGTGCGGACGCCCAACCTCGCGAACGCCGGGGACAAGGGCCTCGAGGCCAGGGCCCTGGACGGAGCGCACCATTTGGGCGGCACGGACGTGCGGGAGGGCAGCCTGATCGTCCGAGGCGGGGAGTTCAAGGTCCCCGGCGACCACTTCCGCGGCTCCCTGGGCAGGGTCTGGACGTCCTTCCAGGGCAGCGGGTCCCTGGCGGACACCGAGCCCTTCAGCCGGGGACGTCTTAGGGAGAAGGCGCTTCACGCGGAGAGCAATTACGTGTTCTATTACTTCTATAACCCCCTCTGGATCAGGAAGGGCGCCAGCGTCGCCGTGGACCGCAGCCAAATATTCAGCCAGCTGAACGCCGAGGCCGGCTCCACGTTCGAGGCGAAGCCCTACGCCGTGGGCGGGCAGCTCCATTACCCCTACGTCGTGGTGACCTTGGACGGGAACGACTCACACGTG
>NZ_CALIAA010000266.1 GCF_938040765.1 uncultured Fretibacterium sp. | reverse complement strand
CCCCTCCCCTTCGGGGAGCCTTCCGGCAGCCATTCGCTATCGCTCATGGGCCGTCAGTCCCAGCCCCTGCGGGGCAGCCCCCCTTGCAGGGGGGCCCTTCTCGCCCTTCGAAACGCGAATTGGTATTAGTCCATCACGAAGAACATCACAGGGAGAACAGACCATGTCCGAGGAACATTTTCTTCCGCCTCGTGCGGGGAAGGGGGTTCTGTCCCGCGCGAGGGTGAACGCGATTTTAGAGGCCGCAAAGGAGCGAGGAGGGCAGTGGATCTACGTGGGGGCTCCGGGCGGATTCGGAAAGAGCCTTGCCGTTTCGCAGTGGCTGGCCCCGCAGCGCAACAAGCATGCCTGGATCACGCTGGATCCCTACGACAACAACGAGGGCCGTTTCGTCCGCAAGTTCCTGGGAGGGCTCGCCTTCGCCCAGAGGGCCAACCGGAGGTTGGCCCGGGCCGCGGAGCGGGTGAAGCCCCCCTTTCTGGAGTATCTCTTCGACGCCCTGGACCTGCTCCTCCCCAACACCAAAAAGTATGTTCTGGTCCTGGACGACCTTCACCATCTGCGGGACGGGGCGGTGCCGCGGGCGCTCCCCCTGCTCCGGAAACGCCTCCCCTCCGGATTCACCGTCTGTCTCCTGAGCCGGGACGAGCCCCCGGACATCTTCCTGGACGCCATCCTGAAGGGCGATATGACCGTCCTGGGCGCCCGAGACCTGGCCTTCGACGAGGAGGAACTGCGAAGGCTTCTGACTCGAAACGGCCTTTCCCCCCACCGGGCGACCGACCTCCTGAGGCGGACCGCGGGCTGGCCCATAGCGGTGGGGGCCTTTTTGATGGGGAGCGGGGCGCCGGGAGAGGAAAGGGAAAAGGAGGAAGTTTCCCCCGACGGGGCCCTGCAGGGGGAGGCGCTGCTGCGCCGCTACCTGGATGTCCACGTCTGGATCGGTTGGGACGACCGGATTCGGGACTTTCTGATGCAGGTCTCCCTGCCCGCCCTGCTGGACGGACGGCTGTGCCGCCGCCTGACGGGACGACCGGACAGCGCCGAAATCCTCGAGTCCCTGGCCTTCGTCTCCCGTCTGGGAAACGGGCGTTACCGCCTGCACGACCTTTTTCGGGACTTTCTGAGGGAGAAGCTCTACGAAAGCCGCAGTGCCGACGAGATTCATGCCCTCGAGAAAAAGGTGGCCGACGCGCTCTTCGAGGAGGAGGATTACTACGCCGCCGCCGCGCACTACATCCAATGCTCCGACTCCAGGGGACTGTCCGCCTGCTGCGCGGCCTTTCGGCGAATTGCCGCCTCCAGCTCGGTGGAGGACCGCATCGCGTTCTTCAAGGAATACGTGATCGACGGACGCGAGGAGCTGCGCAAGGACCTCTTCGAGGGGAATCTTCCCATAATGACCCAATGCGCCTTCGTGTACTACGTGGAGGGTAACGCCCGGCAATTCCTCCGGCTTATGGATAAGATTGAACGAGAGCTGGAAAGCCGGAGCTCGAAGGACATCTCTTCATCTTCGAAAAAGGCGGACAGGGATGCCATTCAGCTCTTCTGTGCGCTCCGGGCACTGGATTTTCGCAGGCCCCTGGACCGCTATACGGACGAGCTCCTGGAGGGACGAAAGGACCTGAAGCGTCTCCTGCCCGACGGACAGCTCCGGGTGGGGACCTTTACCGCAGCCATGCCCATGCTGCACCGCTCCCTGATAGACCACTCGGACCTGGCCCGGGGCCGCGATCTCTACGTCCAGGCCGCCAGGAGGCGGAGGGCCTTTACTCCCCTTTTGGGAAACGAGCATCAGGTCATGCTGGAATGCCAGCTTGCGGGGATCCTCTACGAAAGCAGCCGCCTCCCCGAGGCCTGTTTCCGGGCCCTGAGGGGCCAGGAGATGATGGAGACGACGCCCTGCAGGGCGGAGGTACGTTTCTCCGCGGACCTGATCCTGTCGGCCATCCTGAGGGCTATGGGACGAGCGGACGAGGCCGCAAAAATCGAGAAGGAGACGGAACGGCGCATCGAGGGGGAGGGGTTCCTCCTTCTGCGCCCGAGCCTTCGGGCCTGGCGCTTCGCCGCCCGCATCGCAGGCGGGGATGGAAAGGCGGCGCGGGAGTGGCTGGACACCTACGCTGCTCCCCTCACTGAAGGGTTACCTCTGTACCGGATGTACCAGCACTTCGTCACGGAACGGGCGCTGCTCGCCGTCCGGGAGGACGCCTTGGCCGTCCTGTTCGGGGAGAAGCTGCTGAGGCTTGGGATGAATTTTCGGCGACGACTGGACATGATCGAGGCCTCTTTGCTGCTCTCGCTCGCTCACAGGAACCTGGGAAACCGCAAAAAAAGCCTCCATTGCATGGAGAGGGCACTTAAGATCGGGGCGCTCTGCAATTTCCCGAGGCTATTCATCGACGACGCGCCCGCCCTCGCCCCGGTCCTCGACACCCTGCTGCGAACCCACAAAACGCATAAGGCCCTCTGGATCGATTTCGCGGTCCGGGTCCGGGCAGCCATGGCGGGGACCGATAAGGTACCCCTGACCTCATCGAAAATGGTGAAGGAAGCGGCGGCGGTCCCCGCCCTGAGCGACAGGCAGATTCGGATTCTGGAACTTCTCGGGAGGAACGCGAGCTACGGGGAGATCGCGAAGGAGCTTGGAATAGCCCACAGCACGGCAAAATACCATGTCCTCAGGCTCTACCGCGCCCTGGGAGCCTCGAGCGCCGCCGAGGCCCTTGCCCGCACAGGCCGGCCCGGGCCCTACAGCTCCGGCTCCGAATCCCCGGGATGAAGCGCTAGGCCCACGTCCCGGATCTTCGGAACGCAGCGCACCAAGTGCTGTCCGCCGCCTCATACATCACCGTCCTGGATCCCCCGGAACTGCGTGCCCTCGTTCACGACTTGGCGGTTCGAATGAGAGAGAGGAACTCCTTGCCTTCAAGTACTGCCCCACACTTTTTCCCCTCAAAGTCATCGAACGGAACTTTTTTGGCGAAGGTCAGCAACACCCGAAATTTTTCTTCTTTTTTTATGTTACACTGGAGGAAACTATGGACTCGTTCCGAACCCGATCGGCCTCCCGACGGGGACGGCCGAGGGCGCAAGGGGATGGTGCGGATGGACGACAAGGGGGAAATCGTCAGCAGCTGCGACGTGGATGAAAACATCGCGCTTCAGATATGGACCAAGGGGCTCTCCCCCCGTCTCGTTGTCCTCAACAAGAACAAAAACTCCAGAAAACTGATTCACCTTTCAGGGATGGAGAATCGGGAGCGCAAGCTCGCCGTCCAGGGGAAGAAGAGGACGGAGAGCTTCAGCTACGAGATCGCGGACCTTGTCCCCCTCCTGCAGCGCATCCTTTCCGAGTACGCCGTGTACACGGCGTTCCGCCCCAGGCTCTGGAAATTTTCCATCGACCTCGAAAAGGTCCTCCACGCACCGGAGATCGTTACGGACAGGGGGGAACTGCACCTTCTGTCCGAGGAGAGGCGGTCCTCGCTCTGGATCGCCGACTTCACGGAGGAGGACAAAAAGAGGGGGAGGTTCCGCCCCTTCTTTCCCCTCTCCCCCGAGGAAGGGCAGGCCCTGTCGGCGAAGCTCGAGATACGGAACGACGAACGCACGGCGGACCACCTTATCAAGACCGGGGCCGTGCGTCAGCTGGCGGGCGCACGACCGGCGCGCTGGCACAGCCCGGTTCGGATAGCCGCCACGGCCATGCTGTTGGGCTTCTCCTTCTGCCAGGCGGACGGATCGGACTTCGTCGACCTGCTCTGGCGGGGAGAGGAGCCCCCCGAGACGCCGGGCCTCCCCAAACCTGCGGAGCCCGGAAAAGTTTCCTTCACGCTGCGGGACCCCCGCCTCATGGGGCTGGGATGCAAGCTGGCGGCCTTCATACGGCACTTCGACGCCGTGGACAGGATCGAGGAACGCATCTCCATGGACAGCGACAAGGAGCTGCAGGAGCAGGGGTACGAACGCAAACGCCGACTGACCTTCCCGGACGGGACCCTGGGGGACGTCTCCTACTCCGTGACGTTCTTCGACGACGAGCGGGGGCGGATGGCCCTGGGCTGCAAGCCCAAGGCGGCGACCCTGCGCCATAAGGGCGAGCTGGTCTACAGTTTCCCGACGGAGATCTACGAGCAGGCCCTCCTGCACGACACCCTGGGGGGCCCGCCGGACGATTTCTTCTCCGTCGTGCAGCTGGCCTGGGCCCGGCAGTTCCGGAACTGGTACGACGACGTGGCGCTTTACGTCTCCCCCTTCGCCGGACTGATCTGACCCGGGCGAGTGGGAAATCCCACCCTCAAAACCATCCCATTTCGACGCGAAAGAGGATCAAACGCATTTGTGCGAAGCACCCCAACACTATAAAATACGGGGCGGGACAGAAGAGGCTGCAGCATCCGACTGTGTGCCGTATTTCCATTTTGACAGGAGGGGATTGGCATTATGTTGAAGATGTTCATGGTTTCCCTTGTGTTGGCCGGCTTTTCGGCTTTTCCCGCCCCCTGGGACGCGAGGGCGGATATCGGCCCGGCGGCGGAGAATGTCCTGGTGGCATCCGTCCCCCAGACCGAGTCCTCCGACGAGGAAAAGGCGACTTTCGACGGCGAGGCCGCCGAGATCAAGGAGAATGAGGAAAAGCCCGCCCCGTCGAAGACGGAGGCCGGGTCCGCTTCGGACGAACGGGGCAACGCCGCCCTGTCCGCGCAGCTTGCGGAGCGCGAGGCCGACTTGGCGCGACGCGAGGCGGCCCTTGCGGAACGGGAGGCCGACCTGGTGAAGCAGGACAAGGCATCCTCCGCATCCTCCGTGGAGGTTGCGGAACGGGAGGCGGAGCTGGCCAAACGGGAGGCGGCCCTGGCGGAGCGTGAGGCCGAGCTGGCGAATCAGGGCAAGTCCGCCTCGGCGTCGTCCGCGGAGCTCGCGGCACGGGAGGCGGAGCTGGCCAAGAGGGAGTCGGCCCTCACGACACGCGAGGCCGAGCTGGCGAACCAGGACAAGGTCTCCATCGCCTCGTCCGCGGAGCTTGCGGAGCGCGAGGCGGCGATGAAGGATAAGGAAGCCGCCCTTACGGCCCGCGAGACCGAACTGGAGAGGCAGAGCAAGGCATCCTCCGAGTCGTCCGCGGAGCTCGCCGCCCGCGAGGAGGATCTGAAGAAGAGGGAAGCGGCCTTGGCCGAGAAACGCGAGGCGGACCTGGCGGAGCGTGAGGCCGAGCTGAAAAAGAAGGAGGCCGCCCTGACCGAGAAGGAGGCGGCTCTTCAGAACAAGGAGATCGCCCTGATGGACAAGGCGCCCGTGGTCGCCGAGGCGCCGATTGCCGTACCCGACGTGAACGGGCCGGGAGCGGTCGTCGTCAAGAAGGAAAACGGCCTGATGAACTGGACGGAGAACTACATCGAGGCCACGGGCATGGCGGTGGCCCCCACGGGGATGAAGGGGGCGCAGGGCAAGGCGCTTGCGCGCAGGGGCGCGACCCTGGACCTTCAGCGCAACCTCCTGGAGTTCATGAAGGGAGTCCAGATCGACGCACAGACAACGATGAACGATTTCATGGCCGAGGACCGCGTGCGCTCGGAGATCTCCGGCATCATCAAGAACGTGGAGGTCATGCGCGGCGAGTGGGACGGGGAGGCCTATACGGTCACCGGTCGGATCAAGCTGCCCCCGGTCCGGGCCGTCGTGGCTCCGAAGATCCCGGTCGACAAGACGTACAAGGAGCCCAAGCCCAAGAAGTCGGCCGGCCGCTACACGGGGCTCGTCATCGACGCCCGTCACCTTCCGCTGGTGCCCTCGATGAGCTTCCGCGTTCTGGACGAGTCGGGCAAGCCCGTATACGGCATGGAGTTCGTGGATTACGACCGCTTCCTCCAGTCCGGGCTCTGCGCCTACTACAACAACATCAACTACGCGAAGGGCGAGGTCCACGTCGCCGGCAACCCGATCGTCGCCAAGGCGCTGAAGCTGAAGAACGGAAACGTGGACATCGTCGTCAGCAACGCCGTGGCCGCGAAGGTCCGGGGCAGTTCCTACGACTTCCGCAAGGACTGCAAAGTGATCGTGGTCTCCAAGTAGGCGCCGTTCGATGAGAAAAGCTGCGGGATTCGATGCGGTTCGGCCCCTCCGGAAAGGAGGGGCCTTCGGAATGGCGGCGCTGTGCCTTATTCTCCTCGCCCTGACGGCGGGACTCGTTCCGGACGAGGCATGGGCCGCGAAGAAGGCCGCCCCCAAGCCGGCGGCGGGAAAGTTCATCACGGTCGAGGCGGAGGGCTACGCCCCCATCGTCGACGGGGCGAAGAACAAGGCCCGGGAGGACGCCAAGCGCTCCGTCATGCGCGAGGCCCTGGAGAAGGCCCTGGGCGCCTACGTCACCGGCATCACGGAGATGAAGAACTTCGAGGTGGTGAAGGACAAGGTCTTCTCCCAGTCCCAGGGGATCGTCAAGAGGATGGATATTCAAAGGGAGTGGGAGGACTCCGACGGCTTGCTGCACCTGTCCGCGGTCTGCGACGTGGCCGAGGCGGCCCTGGATGGGGTGCTTGGTCCGGCGGTCATCGATGCGCTGGGCAACCCGAGGATCATGGTCCTGCTCGACGAGCGGATCGGAGACAAGCCCTCCTTCCTCTCCACGGCGGAGAGCGAGGTCCTGCGGGTCTTCGAGAAGGCGGGGTACCTGCTGGTCGACGCCACCCAGGCCGGGACGCTGAAGGATATCGACCTGGCCGCGGCGCGGAGCGCGGATGACCCCGAGAAACTGAGGGAGATCGCCCGCGACTTCCAGGCGGACGTCCTGATCTACGGCAAGGCCTACGCCAGCTCCTATGCGGATCAAAAGATAAGCGGCGTCCGCATCTACGGGGTGCGCAGCACCGTGCAGCTCAAGGCGGTTCTGGCCGCGTCGGCCTATCAGCTCGGCTCCGACACCTACGAGGAAAAGCAGAAGGGCACCTCCCTCGAGGACGGGGCCGTCAAGGGACTGAAACCGGGGGCCAGCCGCGCGGGCAAGAGCCTGGTGAACAAGATCGCCTACGCGCTGATCTCGGGCTCGGCCGGGGGCATCCCCGGGCGGACGGTCAAGATCAAGCTGACCGGCGTCGCCTTCAAGGATGTGAAGGCCCTCAAGGAGGAGCTCTCGGGCATCGAGGGCGTGACCGGCGTCTACCAGAGGCAGTTCCGCAAGGGCGAGCTGGAGCTGGACGTCGTCTCGGACAAGACGGCGGAGGACCTGGCCTCGATCCTGTCGGACAGGGGCTGTGAGATCGACGGGGTCTCCGGTTCGCTGGTCGAGGGCCGCGGTGCGGAGGTCCCCGCGCCATGACGGGCCTGCGGCGCATGCTGGGGATTTCCGCCTCCGTCCTGTGCTTTTGTCTCTGCGCCCCGGGGCTGGCGGCGCCCCTGGCCGAACCCGTCCCGGCGACGACGGAGGACCTGCTTCAGATGACGGAGGAGAGCCTCTATGCCGATTGGCAGGAGAACCGCGCCTTCGTACGGGGCGTGGGACGCGTGGTGCAGAACACGGCCCAGGGCAGGCTTCTGGCGCGCCGGGCGGCCCTGACGGATGCGCGCCGCGGCCTGCTGTCGCTGCGCCAGCGCATCCTGGCGGACCCGGAGCTCCGGGGACGGGCGCTGTGGCTCGCGGGCCCCGTCCCTCCGGTACGGATCCTGACCGAGAGGATCGAGGGCGGGCTGTACTTTATCGAGGTCGAGACGGCGCTCTCCCGTCTGCTCGGCAAGCGCGGGGAGGCCTACGTGGCGGGCGAGATGAAGCGGCTGCACCTGAAATAGGACAGCTTCTTTCGAGCATACGCGGCGGTCCCGGCTGTGGTCCTGTAAAGCGTTTCCTTAAATCAGTGTTTCCCTGAAAATTCTTCAAACTCTTCAAGGAGGAGATGTCGGTGGTATCGAAATGTTGTCGGGCGGGGCTCGTCCTCGTCCTGGGGTTGTTTTTCCATCTGACGCCGGGGGCCGCGCACGCGGCGCTGCCCAACGGGTCGATCGCCGTGCTGGTCAAGAGCGCCTCCGCCCAGGAGGCGGCACAGACGGCCTCGGTCTTCACGCGCCAGCTCCTCGCCAAGGGGTACAAGGTGGTGGACCCCAAGAAGCTGGAGGCCATCCGGCGCAGCAAGGCCGCGGCCCTGGCGCTGGACGGCAATGTGGACGCCATCATGAAGCTGGGCAGGCAGTACGGGTTCAGCACCATGATCACGGCTCAGGTGGAGGCGGGAAGCCCCGTGCTGAACGAGTTTCAGCTTTACACGGGCACATCCTCCGTCGCCGTCATGGTGACGGCGTCGAACGGGAGCCAGATCTACGCCGACACCGTGGCGGGCAAGCAGGTGGGCTACACTCCATCGGAGGCCAAACAGAAGTCCCTCGAGGCCGCCGCCGCCCTGGCCGTCAAAAGGATGACGGAATAGGAGGCCCCGCCATGAGACGAGAGCATGGCCTGCGCCGGGGTATTTTATCCATTCCGGCAATCTTGGCGACCCTGGCAGTCCTGGTAATATCCCTCGCCCTGGCGGGCGCCGCCGCGGCGCGGGAAAAACCGCGCCTGGCGGTTCGGGAGTTCGAGAACAAGGCGGGGGGCGACATTCCCGCCTCCGCCATAACCGAGATGATGACGACCGAGCTCTACGAGGCGGGGCTCTTCACCCTGGTGGAGCGCGAGAAGCTGCACTACGTCGGGGAGGAGATTCGGCTGAGCCAATCGGGACTCATGGACGAGTCCACGGCCCCGGAGCTCGGCAAGATCAAGGGGGCGCAGTACTCCATGACGGGGGCCGTCACGGAGTACCACTACAAGGCGGCGGGAGGAGCCGTCCCCATCCCCGGGATCGGAGGGGTCGGAGGAGCCTCCAACACGGCCTACGTGACGCTCGACATCCGCATCATCAACAACGAGACGGGCGAGGTGGCCTACGCGGCCGCGGAGCGCGGGGCCTCCAACCAGACGCTGGGCGGCCTCGTCACCAAGTACGGCGGGTTCGGTGCGGGGAAGATCAACGGCATCCTGGCCGCGGCGACCCGGAAGGCCGTGATGAAGCACGTGGAGAGCATGAGGGGCCTGCGCCTCGATTGACGGCATGGAGCCATGGAGTGTCCGAACAAAAAAGCGGAGGTGCTTTTGATTATGAGGGTGCGTAAGAGCGTTGTGTTGGCGTGGTTGTTTGCCCTGACCCTGTTTGTCCTTCCCTCCTGGGCAGGGGAGGAAAAGGTGCGGATCGGCGTCTTCCAGTTCGAGAGCAAGGCGTCCGGCGTGTCGCAGCAGCAGGCCAACGCCGTCATGGACCTGATGACCCGCGCCCTCGCGAGCTCGCGGTCCATCGCGGTGATCGAGCGGGAGCAGCTGGACAAGGTGGGCAAGGAGATCCGACTGGGACAGTCGGGGCTTGTGGACGCCAGCACGGCGGCCGAGGTGGGGCGCGTCGCCGGCGTGCAGTACATCCTTCTGGGCGCGGTCACGGAGCTGAGTAAGAAGGCCTCGGGAGGGGCGATCCCCCTCTTCGGCAGCATCGGCATCGCGAGCGGGTCGGAGGAGGCGCAGGCCACCATCGACGTCCGCATCGTGGACACCTCGACGGCCGAGATCAGGCTGGCGTTCTCCGAGACGGGCTACTCCTCCAACGAGGTCTCCGGCCTCTACCTGGGCGGAGCGGTCCTGGCGGAGGGCACCTTCGACGGCCTGGAGGGCCGCGCTATCTCGGACTCGGTGACGCGCCTGGCGGCCCGCATCCGAGGCACGCTCGGCGGGGAGAGCTCGCACGTCGTCGCGGTGGCCGACAAGGAGGTAACGATCGACATCGGCTCCTCCATGGGCGCCAAGGAAGGGGCGCTGTATCTGGTCTACGCCGACGGCAAGACGATCCTCGGCATGAACGGCGAGACCATCGGGCAGGAGCGCCTGGCCCTCGCCGTGCTCAAGGTCCGCGAGGCCACGTCCACCTACAGCAACTGCACGTTCGTCAAGGGGGGCAAGGCCTCCCTGGTCCGCCGCGGGGACAAGGTCGAGCCGATCAGCAGCAGGATGATCAAGTCCCTCAAATTCGCCAGCTCCCGTCCCGCCGCCTCCAGCGGGACCTTCGAGCAGATATTCGGAGACGCCCCCAAGGACGGCGCGGAACCCCAGGCCGCCCCGACGGCCTCGGACACCCCGAATGCAAACACCGAGACTCCGTCTCCGGCAACCGTCACGGAGCAGCCCAAGCCGGACGAGAAGCCGGCGGCGGGCGAGGCCAAGGTCATTCCGGGGCTCGACCCCAACCAGTCCACGGACGCCAAGGTCATCGAGACCTACGCCATCTCGGGCGGGGACAAGAACCTCCTGGGGATCATGCAGCGCAACGCCTACAACAAGTTCAATAACGGCAAGTACAAGGACGCCTACGCGGAATTCTCCAAAGCGGCGGATGCACACCCCTCCGTCAACTACCTCTCGGCCTACTGGGCGGGGGTCTCCGCGCACAAGTTGAAGAAGACGGACGAGGCGCTCCAGTGGATCGACAAGGCGCTGGCGATCAACCCGGACTACAAGCCAGCCCAGGATTTCAAGTCGAAGACCCTGAAAAAGTAATTCACTCCCCCTGCTAGCGGGCGAGGTATTTCCCATCGAAGAACGGCGGAGCTCTTTAAGGGCTCCGCCGTTCTTTCGTCTACCGTGAGCGGATGACACGAACGGTATGTTTGATCGATATCACTTGTATGCTATCATTACCCTTGCACATCTCTTTTCGTTGAAAAAGTTTTTTGGAACAACCAGAGCTGAAAGGTTTGGAAGGAAAACTTTATATGAGGAAGATAGCAGTTTACGGCAAGGGTGGAATAGGCAAGTCGACGACGACGTCCAACCTCTCGGCTGCGCTGGCGGAGCGGGGGCTCCGGGTGCTGCAGATCGGGTGCGACCCCAAGGCGGACTCGACCAAGACCCTGATGGGGGGACGCGCCATTCCGACCGTACTGGAACGGATGAGGGAGGGTGCGGATTCCGTACGACTCGAGGATATCGTCTTCGAGGGGTATGGGGGGTGTCTGTGCGTGGAGTCCGGAGGTCCGACCCCGGGGGTCGGATGCGCGGGGCGCGGCATCATAGCGGCCTTCGAGAAGCTCGAGGAACTCGAGGCCTACGAAAGGTTTCGGCCGGACGTGATCCTCTACGACGTTCTGGGGGATGTCGTGTGCGGCGGGTTTGCCATGCCCATACGGGGCGGCTATGCCGACCACGTCCTGATCGTTACCTCGGCGGAGAAAATGGCTTTATTTGCGGCATCGAACATCGCCTGCGCCATCGAGAGCTTCGGAAAACGCGGCTACGCCAGGCTGGCGGGCCTGATCCACAACTCGCGCAACATCGCCGACGAGGACCGCCGGGTGGCCGAGGCCGCCGAGGCGCTGGACACCATTGTGTTGAAGAAGATCCCGCGCAACGGCGACGTCCAGACTGCGGAGAATCGCGGCTGCACCGTCCTCGAAGCGCTCCCGGACAGCCCCATGGCAGCGGAGTACCGCGACCTTGCGAAGCGCGTTCTCGAGGTGTGCGGGGGATGAACGGCGCGTTCGAGGACACGCTTCACTACACATCCCCGGCCCATGGCGGCTGGGGGATGGTACGCATCGGGATGCTCGTTCCGGAAAGCGTGCAGCTGTTCGTATGTCCCTTCGCCTGCGGGCGCCACGGGGCCATCGGGGCGATGCGCCAGGGGTTCAAGGACCGGCTGGCCTACCTCTACGTCGACCAGAACGATATCGTCCGGGGCTACGACGACCAGATCCCCGGGGCCGTGGAGGAGCTCCTGGACGCGCTGCCCCGGCGTCCCAGGGTCGTACTGATCTTCCTGAGCTGTCTCGACGACCTGATCGGGACGGATCGGGAGGCTCTCCTGGAGGTCCTGCACGGCCGTTTCCCCGATCTGCGCTTTCGGATATGCCACATGAATCCGATCTCCCTCGACTCGAAATCCCCACCTCCGGTTACGATCCGGAGGCGCATCTACAGCCTGTTGGAGCCCTCGGAGACGAAGGAGACGTCGGTCAACAGCATCGGCAACCTGGAGGCGGTGGCCCCGGAATGCGAGCTGCACCGTGTCCTCGAGGGCCTGGGCGCGGGCGAGCTTCGGCACATCTCGCGCTGCAGGACCTTCGAGGAGTTTCAGCGGATGGCCTCCAGCCGGGCGAACCTCGTCCTGGCGCCAACCGGAGTGCAGGCCGCGAAGGATATGGAGCGAGCTTTGGGAATCCCCTTCCTCCTCCTGCCCGTGAGCTACCGCATCGGGGAGATCGAAGCGGGCTACCGGCAGCTTCGGGACTTTCTGGACCTATCGGGCGCCGAGCCCGATCTCTCCGCCGAACGTGCGGCTGCGCTCGTCGCCGTCGAGGCGGCCCTGCGAGCCGTCGGGGACAGGCCGGTGATCGTGGACGCGTCCGCCGTTACCCGCCCCTTCGGCCTCGCCCGAGCCCTCCTGGAGTACGGGTTCTCCGTCCGGCGCGTGGTGGCCCAAAAGTGCATCCCCATCGATCGGAAAAGCCTGGACTGGCTGGAGGAGAATCGGCCGGACGTGGAGCTCGTGCAGCCTCAGCATCACAGGGCCGTGCGATTCGAGGGGCGTCTTGCGGAGGCGCTCGCCATCGGGGTGGACGGCGCCTACCTGGCGGGGGCCAGACGTGTAGTGGACCTCTTCGCCGATGGGGCGCTCTTCGGGTTCCATGGGCTGAGGGTCCTGATGGAACGGATGCGTGCAGCCGCCGAGGCCGAGACGGACCTGGAACGCCTGATCGAGAGCTACGGGCTGGTGGTGTGATGGCACGCCTGTCCCTATGCCTTCCCCCCTTCTCCCCGGATTACTCGGGGATCTCATCGGTCTTCTTCGACCTCCCCGCCGTGGTCGCCATCCACGACGCCTCCGGATGCACGGGCAACTACACGGGCTACGACGAGCCGCGGTGGTACGGGGCGGGCGCGGCGATCTTCTGTTCGGCCCTGAGGGACATCGATGCCGTGATGGGGGACGACGAGAAGCTGATCGGCCGCATGATCGCCGCATGCCGGGACCTGGACCCCAAGCTGACGGCGCTGGTCGGCAGCCCCGTCCCGATGGTCGTCGGCAGCGACATGAAGGGCATCGCCACGGAACTGGAGGCCCGGACCGGGCTGCCGGGTTTCGGGTTCGACACCACGGGGACGGCCTACTACGACCGCGGAGTTTCCGCCGCACTGATCGCCCTGCTGGAACGCTTCGCCGAGCCCTCCCCCTCCGTGCCGAACACGGTCGGCATCGTGGGGGCGACCCCGCTCGACTTCGCCGATGGGGTCGATATCCGCAACCTCCAGGACGCCCTGCAGGAACGCGGCGTCGAGGTCACAGCGACGCTGGCGATGAGATACGACCTGGAGGCGCTGCGGCGCGCAGCCGCGGCCCGCGTCAACCTGGCGGTGTCGCGAGCAGGCTTTCTGGTCTCGAAATGGATGTACCGCCGGTTCGGAACGCCGTATCTCTGCGGCCTGCCGATGGGGGCGGCCTCCCTCAAGGCGTATTTCCAGGCGCTCGGCGCCATGCTGGAGGGCGAGCTTCCCGAGCCCCGGATACTGAAGGGCGAGCCTCCGTCCGAGCATCCGGAGGTCCTGGTGGTCGGGGAGCAGGTTCAGGCCAACGCCATCCGATGCGCCCTCGGAACGGAATTTGGGGTGTGCGATATTGCCGTGGGCTGCATCTTCGGCATGGAGCCGGACCTGGCCCTGCCGGGGGACCGGAACCTGAGGGACGAGGCGGAGATTCGGAACGCGATGAACTCGGGCCCCTCCCTGGTCGTGGGCGACCCCTTCCTCGAGCCCCTGCTGCGGGACGACTCCGTGAAGTTCATCTCGTTTCCGCTCTACGCCGTATCCAGCCATCAGTCTCCCGTTGCGCCCGTTCGCCATATCGGCGGACGTTTCAACAAGTCGTTCTCCGCGCTTCTTCGGCGTCCCGACCCCCGCGCCGATAAGTGCGCCGGAGCGAGGGGGGCGGAACCCGTCCCCCGGAAACTTTCCTGAGTGTCGCTTGACTGTCGCTCGAGACTTGAGACTTGAGAAAGGATGATGTTCCGCATGAAGTTTACGTACGATCGTCTTTCCTATCCTTCGGGACTGTTTTGTACCGTTCTGCTGCTGTTTTTGAGCCTCGCCGGGGCCGCGTCGGCCGCCTCTGACGCGGCGAAGGGGGCTGCGTCCGGGGAACCCGGCGCGGAGAAGGCGACGCGGGTGGTCGTCGACCACACCGGCAAGGAGGTGCGCATACCGGCGAAGATCGAGCGCATCGTCATCACGGGCCCCTGGCCCCTGCCGTCCGTCTACTGCCTTTTCGAGGGGGCCGGGGACAAGCTGGTGGGGATCCATCCCGGCTCGATGTCGGCCGCGAAGCATTCCCTGCTGCCCCGCGTGGCGCCCGGCATCCTGAGGGCCAGCACCGAGTTCCTGAAGGGGGACGTGCTGAACGCCGAGGAGCTGCTCAAGCTGAAGCCCGACGTCGTGTTCTACAGGGTGGAGACGGCAGCCCACGCAGGGCAGCTGGCCCTGACGGGCATTCCCGCCGTGGGGTTTTCGACGGCCCTCTCGGGGTTCGACACCATCAAGACCTTCGAGAGCTGGGTCAAGCTCCTTGGAGAGGTTCTCCAGCAGGAGGACCGGGCGTCCGGAATCGTCGAATACGGCCGGAAGACCTACGACGAGATTCAGGCCGCGCTGAACGGCGTGAAGGGCCTCAAGAGGCCGCGCGCCCTGATCCTCTTCAACTACGGCGAGGGGAACATCAAGACGTCGGGAAGCAATTTCTATGGGCAGTACTGGCTGGAGTCCACCGGGGCGGTCAACGTCGCCTCGGAGCTCTCGGGGGTGGCGGACATCAACATGGAGCAGATCTACGCCTGGGACCCCGACATCATCTACATCACGAACTTCAGCCGCCACATGCCGGAGGACCTGTACGAGAACGCGATCCCCGGACACGACTGGAGCACCGTCAGGGCGGTGCGCGAACGGAAGGTCTACAAGTTCCCGCTGGGCATGTACCGCTGGTATCCGCCCGCATCGGATACGCCCCTGGTGCTGAAGTGGCTGGCGAAGAAAAATCAGCCGGAGCTCTTCGCGGACGTGGACATGGACGCCGAGGTGCGTGCCTACTATAAGCGCTTCTACAACCTCGACCTGACGGACGAGGACCTTCGCAGGATATTCAGTCCCGCGCGCGAGGCCGCCGACGCCAAGTGAACATGCGGAAGCGGTGGATTTTTTTCCTGCTGGCCCTTCTGCCCGTCGCCGCGGCGGTGCTCTGCCTGGGAATCGGGCGCTATCACGTCGGCGTCGGAGAGACCCTCGAAATTCTGCTCTCCGCGCTGAAGGGCCAGAGCGCCGCCTCCACGGCCCATTCGGTCATCTGCAAGGTGAGGCTTCCCCGGATCCTGCTGTCCCTCTTCGTCGGAGCGGGGCTCTCGGTTGCGGGAGCCTCCTTCCAGTCCCTGTTCAGCAATCCGCTGGCGACGCCGGACACGCTGGGCGTCGCCACGGGGGCCTCGTTCGGCGCGGTGCTGGCGCTCCTGTTCTCCCAGAACCTGCTGGCCGTGCAGGCCTCCGCCATGGTCATGGGGCTCGCGGCGCTGCTGGCGACGACCCTCATCAGCCGGGTGCGGGGAAGGAGCACCGTCGTCATGGTGGTACTGGCCGGGATGGTGGTGTCAGCCCTCTTCCAGGCCATGGTCTCGCTGATCAAGTACGTGGCCGATCCGGAGGAGGTGCTCCCGGCCATCACCTATTGGCTGATGGGAAGCATGTCGCGCGCCAGCTTTCACGGGATCGCGATGGGCGTCCCCCTGATCGTGGGGGGGATGGCCGTCCTCTTTCTGCTGCGATGGAGGCTGAACATCCTGTCGCTTCAGGAGGACGAGGCAAAGTCGCTGGGCATCGATCTGAGGAAGCTCCGTCTGACCGTCATGACCGCCGCGACCCTGATCACCGCGTCGTGCGTCTCGCTCTGCGGCAACGTGGGGTGGGTGGGGCTGCTGATTCCGCACGCCGCACGGATGGTCTGCGGCAGCGACAACAAACGGATCGTCCCCATAAGCATGGCTTTGGGGTCGGCGTTCATGGTTCTCATCGACACGGCGGCCCGCAGCATCACCGCGGCGGAAATCCCGGTCTCCATATTGACGGCAATCATCGGCGCGCCGTTTTTCATCCTTCTGCTGCGCCGGACAAGGGGGGCTCGACTGTGATCTTCGAGGTTCAGGGAGGATATTTCGGCTACGATTCCGTCCCGGTCCTGCGGGACATCGCCTTCTCCGTCAGGGATCGGGAGATCCTGTCGGTACTGGGGCCGAACGGCGTGGGCAAGACCACGCTGCTCCGCTGCATGATGGGGCTCCTTCGCTGGAAAAAGGGCGCCAGCACCATCGACGGACTCGACCTCTCCCGCCTGAGCCCGCGGGAGGTCTGGAGGCGCATCGCGTACGTTCCGCAGTCCAAGGGGACGGCCCTGTCCTACACCGCCCGGGAGATGGTCCTGATGGGGCGTTCCGCCCGTCTGGGGCTCTTTGCGCAGCCGTCCCATGCCGACGAGGCGGCCGCGGAGCGGGCCATGAATCTGGTGGGCGTAACCCACCTGGCGGACAAGCGATGCAGCTGCATGAGCGGCGGCGAGCTGCAGATGGTGCTGATCGCCCGCGCCCTGAGCGCGGAGCCGGAGATGCTGGTGCTGGACGAGCCGGAGTCCAACCTGGACTTCAAGAACCAGCTGATCGTCCTGGAGACGATCGAGCGCTTGGCGCGCGAACGGGGCATCGCGGCCGTCATCAACACCCACTACCCCGCCCACGCCCTCAAGATCGCCGACAAGGCCCTGATCCTGAGCCGGGACGGCACCAGCCTGTGCGGTCCCGCCGAGGAGGTCCTGAACGAGGAGAACATGCGCAGCGCGTTCGACGTCCGAGTGAAGATCGCGGATTTCCTCTTCGAGGGATTCCGCTACAGGAGCGTCATCCCCATCGCGACGGTGTGAATTTTTCGATACGAGAGGGAGGTTTTTGCGATGAAAAGTTTGTTTTCGCCGACGTGCCGTTTTCTGCGTCCGGAGATCCGGCTGTTGATACTGTTGTTGTGGAGCCTGTGTCCGGCCTTTGTCCTGGAGGCCGCTCCGGCGGCGCCCGACCGGGATAAGCCGGCCGCGGCCTCCCGCATCGTGGTCGACCAGCTTGGGAACGAGGTCGAGCTTCCCGCCGAGGTGAACCGTGTGGTCATCGCTTCCGCCTGGCCTCTCGCCTCGGTGTTCTGTCTCTTCGAGGGCAGCGTCGAGAAGCTGGTCGGTTTGGACCCCGCAATCATCAGTGCGGCCGAGAACTCGCTCCTGATCAAGGTCGCCCCCGAGATCGTCCATGTTCCGAGCGGCTTCAGCAAGAACGGGATCCTGAACGTGGAAGAGCTGCTGAAGCTGAAGCCGGACGTGGTGCTTTACGCCTCCGCCGTGCCCGGGGATTACGAGGCGTGCAAACGGGCCGGGATCCCTGCCGTGGGCTTCAGGCTCGACGTCAAGGGCTTCAACGCGGTCGAGACGATCAACAGCTGGATGGAACTGCTGGGCCGCGTGATGAACACGAACATCGAGGCCAACGATTTCGTCGCCTACGGCAGGGAGATGCAGGCCAAGGTCGAGGAACGTCTCAAGGGGGTCCCCCAGGACAAAAAACCGCGATGCATGTTCATCCACGGTTACGAGGCCCTGGCGATCCGAGTCCCCGGGGCTTCGTCCTGGGCGGACTACTGGATCAATGCTTCGGGAGGCGTCAACGTCGCCGCCGAGGCGGGGAAGGGAACCCAAGGCGTCAATATGGAGCAGATCTACGCATGGAACCCAGAGAAGATATTCATCACCAACTTCCTCCCGCTCCTGCCCGACGACCTTTACGAGAACAAGGTGACCGGCCACGACTGGGCTCCCGTCGAGGCCGTGAAGCAAAAGGCGGTCCGCAAACTTCCCCTGGGGATGTACCGCTGGTACGTCACCTGCTCCGACTCCGCCCTGATGCTGCTGTGGATGGCCAAGGAGAACCATCCTGAGCTCTTTGAGGATATCGACATGAACCGGACGGTAAAAGATTTTTATAAGAGGTTCTATGGGCTTTCTCTGAGCGACGAGGAGGCCGCCTCCGTGTTCCGCCCCAAACGGGAGGCTGCGGCAGGGATATAGTCCCGATTCATCCATCGTATGCCTCGTTGTTTCCGTTCGCCTTGCCTGCGGGCGATTGGAAATCGGCGTAAAAGAACGGCGGGGCCCGTAAAGGGCTCCGCCGCTCTTGCGTCAATCCGGTATGCTTGCCGTGCGGGTCACGGAGCGCCCCCGAACGACGCCCCCGGGGTCAGAACGCCCGAGTCCATCGTGTACGCCGTCCTTCCGTAGTTCAGGGCCTCCAGGTCGTGAGAGACCAGGATCAGCGTGACCCCCTCCCCGTTCAGGTCCGAGAAGGTCCTCATGATCTGCCCCGCGGACTCCCTGTCCAGGTCGGAGGTGGGTTCGTCGGCGATGACGAGCTGGGGCCTGTTGATCAGGGCGCGGGCGATGACCGTCCGCCGCAGCTCCCCCCCGGAGAGCTCCGCGGGGTAGGAATCCGCCAGGCGCTCTATTCCGAACTTCCCCAGAAGATGCCGGGCCGCCCCCTCCCCGTCCCCCCCGCGCCGGTAGAGACAGAAGGGAAGCAGGACGTTCTCCAGGACCGTGAGGTTGGGCAGCGCCGCCGCGTTCTGCGGGATGAAGCCGATGGACTGATTTCTCATGAACGAGAGCTCGCGGTCGCCCTTCCCCGCAAGGCTCCGGCCGTCGATCTCCACCGTGCCCGACGTGGGCGCCAGCATCCCCGCAATCAGGTTCAGCAGCGTGGACTTCCCGCTCCCCGACCGGCCGATGATGTTGACGTAATCCCCAGCCCGCACTTCCAGGGAGACCCCGTTCACCGCAAAAAAACGCCCTCCGCCCCGCGGGTACTCGCGGGACAGATCCCTAAGCCGTACGATAGTCTTCTCTTCCATGCTACAGGTCCCTCATGGTGTCGTAGATGTCCGCCCGACTAGCCCTCACGGCGGAGCGCGCCGCCGTCAGCAGGCCGGTGAGCACCGATGCGACGATGCTCGCCGCGCCCATCAGGAGGAGGACGGTCGGACGCGGCAGCAGGAAGGGCAGGCTCAGCGTCTCCGTCGCCATGGGGCCGAAGACGGCGATGGCCGCTCCGCCGAGAAACGTTCCCAGAACCGAGCCATAGAGGCAGATAAGGAACACCTCGGCCAGGGCGAGGCGTATCAGCTTCCCCCGGGTCGCGCCCAGGACCCTCAGGACGCCCATCTCCCTCCTGCGCTCGCCCAAGGTCATCGCAAACACGAGGGCGATGACGACGACCGCGAGGACCCACACCAGGAGGATGAACCCCTTGATCAGGCCGGATACCAGGTTCAGGCCGGACGATATCGTGTTGACGAACTTCTTGCTGAACAGGGCGTAGATCCCCCGTCCGTTGAGCTTTCCGTTGAGCGCGCGTGCGGCCTTGACCGAATCGTAGCCGGGGGCCAGCTTGATCATGACGGTGGAGATGAGGCTCCCGTCCCGGGTCAGGGGATGCTTCAGGATCCGCTCCGCCTCCCTGGCCAGGCCGGCCAATGTCTCCCGGGTCATGAACACGGTAGCGTCGAACCCCATCCCCGTCTGCTCCAGCCGCCCGGCCACGGGGAACCCCTTCTTGAAGAAGGTGAGCTCGTCCCCCTCGTCCCCGGCCACGTGATGCCCCAGGATGACCTCGCCGTCCTTCAGGTCCCGATGCAGGGTCCTCTCCAGCCAGGGCTTGATCAGGAAATCGGTCCCGTAGTCGATCCCCACCAGCTGCACCGGATAGGAACAGCAGGAGGCGTTCAGCGTCGCCAGGAAGGTCTGAGGGGACATCCTGTCGATGCCGATCTCCCCGTCCCGGTCGGCCTCCCGGAGGAGCTCCATCACGTCGCGGGGAAGGTAGAAGGTCGAGGGCTTTCCCGAGAGCAGGATGCTGTCGATGTGGGGATCGTACCCCTCGGGGACCACCATGATGTCGGCCCCCAGGCGGTCGGACATGCTGGACACGCCCCCGGACAGGCTCAGGGAGAGGACGGACCCCGCGTAGAGCGAGAAGGAGAAGAGCAGGATCACGAGGACGAGACAAAAGCTCCTCCGGGGCTTCCTGCGAATGTTCTTTCCCGCGAGCTCGAAGGTCGTCAGGCGCATCTCAGCGGCCCCGGCCCACGAAGCCGTGGATCAGGGCGACGACGTTCACCAGCACGAGGGCGGACACGAGGACGGTCACCGCCGGCATGGTCGTTGTATGGCAGGCCATGTCCGCGGCCTTGCAGAGCCCGCACTCCCAGCCCCAGCCGGCCTTGTCCCCGATGACGAGGGTCCGCATGGGGACCAGATAGCACAGCAGGGCCGCCACAATCGAAAGGACGCCGGAGAGGGACGCGGCCCACCGCTTCCGATGGCCCCAGAGAGCCAGAAGCGACAGGACGACGATCAGCGCCCCCATGCCCGCGATAAAGATCCCGCTGTAATGGCACATCATGTACTTTCCGTTCGGCATGGGGCCGCAGACCGGGAAGAGGACGAAGGGCGTCAGGGCAAGGACCGCACCCAAAAGAAGGTTCAGGACGAGGAAGGCTTTTCTGAGCATGGTCATCTCGCCTTCTGCAGCGCCTGACGCACGGCGATCTGAAACTCCCTGTGCGTCACCGTCGCGCCGGAGACGGCGTCCACCTTGTCGATGTCCTGGACCTTGAGCAGCTCGCCCGGATACTGCCTCATCCCCGCGACGGAGATCTGGCACAGCCGATAGTTCGCCTCACTGTCGTTCTTCCCGTAGTTCTCGTCCTTGACGTGCCCCTCGGCGTCGGTCGCGGTCATCTGACAGTCCACGATCGCGTTGTTCTCGATCTTCAGGACGACCTTGGTGCCGCCGCCCCCGTTCTCGCTGCGGTATTCCCCTTCGTAGACGCCGTCGCGGTAGCCCCGGGACGTCCCCTTCAGGACGAACGCCGCCGCAGCGGCAGCAATGACGATCAGGACCACGGCGGCCACGACATAACGACTCTTCATGCTCTTCCTCCGCTCTCTCCGGGCTCGAGGGGCCGGGTCTGGTCGATGTCCTGGACGATCTTCCCGTACTCGAGCACGATCTTCCGCTGGGCCACGTCCCCGACCTCGGGGTCGTGGGTCACCACGATGATGGTGGCCCCCTCGCGGTGCAGGGTCCTCAGGATGTCGATGACGATGCCCTCGTTCTCCTCGTCCAAGTTCCCCGTGGGTTCGTCCCCCAGGAGGATGTCCGGCGAATTGATCAGGGCCCGTGCGATGCACACGCGCTGCTGTTCCCCTCCGGAGAGCTGGCTGGGAAGGTGGCGGGCCCGGTCCTTCAGCCCGACCTTCTCCAGAGCCTCCAGGGCCTCCCCCTCGTCGGGCATGCTGTGATAGTACTGCGCGACCATGATGTTCTCCACGGCGGTCAGATAGCTGATGAGGTGAAACTGCTGGAAGATCAGCCCGATCTTGTCCCTGCGGATGCGGGTGAGGCTTGCGGCGTTCTCCCGGCTGATGTCGTGTCCATCCAGGACGACGCTCCCCGACGAGGGGCTGTCCATGCATCCGATGAGGTTGATCATCGTGGTCTTTCCCGAACCCGAGGGCCCCATGATGGACAGCCAGTCCCCGGCGTTCACGGTCAGGTTGATGTCCGAAAGGGCGTGAAGCGTGCCGTAGACCTTCGATACGCCCTTCATCTCCAATATCTTACCCAAATTTATTCCCCCCTGAGCACGATGGCCGGATGAATGTCCATCACCTTGCGGACGGGCAGGATCGAAGCGAGGATGGTGATGGCGATGAAGACCGCGATGGTGATGGGAATGAGGAGCCATTGAAAGTGGATGGCCCTGCCGAAGACGCTCAGGCTGACCTGCTGCGCGAACTCGAAGCCCAGGAGAACCCCAAGGGCCCCCCCGATGAATCCCAGCAGAACCCCCTCCCCCAGAAACTCGCCTATGATGAGCCCGTTCTCGGCTCCCAGCGCCTTCTTGAGGCCGATCTCCCGCTTGCGCTCCGCGACCATCGCCATCATGGTGGTGTAGACCGAGATCATGGTGATGAGCAGCACCACGATCGTCACCAGATAGACCAGGGCCTGCAGCTTGCCCAGCACGATGTCCTGAGACTGCGTCAGGCGCCGGACCGCCCGCGGCTGCACGTTCGGAAGCTCGGCCTCGATCGCGGACGAGAGCGTCCCCAGCCCCTCGGCGTCGGCCATGACGCTGCACTCCACGACGTCGCCGCGGAACGTGTCGCCGATCAGCTCGTTCAACATGTCGACGTCCGTGAAGATGAAGCCCTCCTCGGCCCCCCCGGTGGTGATGATGCCCCGGACGTAGAGCTTCCTGCTGAAATACTGCGTGCCGACGTCCTTCTTGACGTTCTCCTCGGCGCTGAAGGTCTGCTTGGACGCGACGGCGCTCTGCCCGTACTTCACGCCCTTGACGACGAAATCGTCGCCCAGGGAAAGGTCCAGCGTCCTGGCGATCTCCTTGCCCACCATCACCTGGTCGGGCCTGTCCTTCGTCCCCCATTCGCCCTCCACGTACCAGAAGGGGCTGTTCTTCCGGGCCTCGTCCAGGTCGGTCCCCGCGATGATGTAGGGCTGCTCGTTGATCTTGACGGTCTGATAGCGGTAGGGGGCCATGCCCACGATCCGGTCCCCGCCGATGATGCGCCGGACCGCCTCCAGATCCCCGCGGAGGATCTTCGTGTCCCCCCTGGGGAGCAGGACCAGGTTGGCCCCGTAGGAGCGGAACTCCCGTCCCAGCTGCCGTGGAATGTCGTAGTAGATCGTGACCAGCCCCGACAGGGTCGTGGCCCCGATGGCGATGGCCAGGACGGCGACGATCAGGCGGGAGCTCCTTCGGACGAGGGAGCTGACCACCATCTTCAGATACATGCGCTCTCGGCTTGTCGCTTTACTTGCCATGCAGGACCTCCGTAGGCTTCAGCTTCAGCAGGTATCGGATGGCGGGGACGCTGCCGAACAGGACGACGAAGAAAAGGATGGCCGAGACGATGGGGATCACCATCTGCGCGATCTCGATGCCGGATCCGAATACCGTTCTTCCAATGACCTGGGCGAAGCCGATGCCCAAAAAGTAACCGACGACGCCCCCCGCAAACCCGATCAGCATCACCTCGGTCAGGACGAACAGGATGATCTGGGCGTTGAGCGCTCCGAGCGCCTTCAACAGCCCCAGCTCCTGGCTCCTCTCGATGACGCTCGCGGTGATGAGGTTCGATATCGCGAGGGCCGAACCGATGGCGCTGAGGATGGTGATCAGGGTCATCAGGAAGGTGGTCTTGTTCAGGATCGTCCCCTCGGACTCCGCGACCTGCCGGACCGGCTTGGCGACCCCATCCCGCACGACCTCCTGAATCTGATGGCAGATGGCGCTGACATAGGCCGTGCAGTACCAGGTTTCATAGTCCGTGGGGTTCAGACTCTGCGGATCCTGGGCCGCCCGCCTCGCCAGCTCGTTGTCCGGCGTGGTGATGGCGGAGACCTCCATCCGGGAGATCTTCTCCGGGAGCCCCAAAAGCTCCTGGACCATCCTCAGGGTCCCCACGATCTGCTCATCCCCGGTCCCGCCGTCGGTGTAGATTCCCTTGACGACGACCTGCCGGGTCCGGTCCCCGTGGCGCAGCGTCAGGGTGTCCCCCAGCGAGACGTCGTTCCGGCCCGCCAGAAGGCTCCCCACCATCACAAAGCCGTCGTCCTCCTCACCGAGCCATTCTCCCTTCAGGTCGATCTGCCACCAGTTCCTCAGGGGCTGCAGCCCCGTATCCAGCGTCTCGCCCGTAGGCAGGACGGCGTGTTTCCGGACCCAGCTTCCGACGAGCGGGACCTCCGCCCCCTCCGGGCCAACCCCATCCACGCGCACGCTCCCCTCCAGGAGGGGGGCGAAATCGACGATGTTGAAGCCCCAGAAGATCGTCTTGACCTTCAACACGTCCTCCTCATGGAGGAACTTGTCGGTGACGCCCTCACCCTCGCTGAGCCCGTAGAGGTCGTTCATGAGGGCGGCCTCCTTGTGGCGCACGACGATGTTGGCGCCGTACACCTTGAGCTCGCGGTTGACCTTGTCCCCGATCCCCAGCATGACGTTCATCATGGCCGTGGACAGGGAGACACCCAGGGTGACGGTGAAGGCGATCATCAGCATCTTGCTCTTCTGGCGGACGATCGTCCGCCGTATCATTCTCCAGAACACGGGAGCCTCCTACTTCTTCTACTTGAAGCGTTTTTCATGGCGCTCCAGTTCCTTGACGTCGATATAGATCTTCGAGTCCCTGACCTCGTAGGGGAACGGGATGGGATTGCACCCCCCCCGGAACCCGATGGTGTTCTTGTTCATGACGACGTCGCAGCGGCGGCAGACCACGTCCTCGTCCCCGCGCTCGTAGTAGCCGGCGATGCCGCAGATCTCACAGGCATCCAGCCCCAACCCATAGGCGTTTCCCGCGGGTTTTTTGACGACGAGAAACCTCACGTTGTACCCGCCCGGGGTGTCGTAGGCGAACTTGTGAAGGTGGCCGTCGGAGACTTTGTCCAGCGCAATGGTTATGACCCCGCCGTCGAGGTCGTAGGACTCGGGCTGGAGGTCTGCCGGCGGTTTGGTGTCGAGATAATTGAGGACCACCACGATCAGGACCGTGGCGGCCGACCAGAAGAACAGGCCGGCGGACCAGCGGCGGCACCCGCGAAGCCGGGCCCTCTCCTTCCGCAGCAGGGCCTTGTTGCGAAACTCGCCCACGACCCTCCGGTGCGTGGCGAATACGTACAGCAGCATCAGAAGGGCCAGGGCCAGCTGGGCAAAGACGAATACGTTCTGAAACCGGTCCCCGAAGATCATGAGCTCGAACACGAAATCCGAGAGCCCGATCACCTTGAGGCGCTGAAGCGCCGCCACGGCCCGGACCCCGTACTCCAGGAAGAAGAGAAGGAGGGAGCCGCTCAGAAACAGGACGGACGCGCCGTCCCCAAGGGCCCGGTGAACCTCGAACGCGCTGAGCGCGAGCATCAGGCACACCCCAAGGCCAAGGACGAAGCCGATGCCCCTCAGCAGCGCGCGCGTGCTGAGGCCGCTCTCACCGAAATAGACGAACTCCTGAGTGTATTGAAAGATCTGGGGCATGAGATAGGTCAGGGAGAGGAACGTCAATGCCGCCAAAACCGCCCTGTCGATCCATCGGGCGTCCCTCCGTCCCCGAAGCAGGGCCCCGGACAGGATAATCCACAAAAAGGCGACCGAGGCCGCCGCCGCAATGACCACCACAGCCCAGCGGTTGAATCGCATGAGGGGGAGGTTCATGCCCTTGGGGTCGAACAGCCGAACCCCAAAGACGACCCCGCCCCCGAGAATCCCTGCCGCCGCTCCGGCCCAGACGATCAGACGATCGGCCCTTCCCTTGAAGCGCAGGATATAACTGAAGATCAAACCGACCATCAGGGAGAACGAGGCGAGATGATCGGTGACCGCGACAAGATATTTAAGAATGGGGTTGACCTCCGGACTTGTCAAAAATTTCCGCGGGGCACACCGCATTCCGAACGGCAGGAGGCCGGACGAAAGGAGACGCCCCGCGGAACAGAGTAACTAACCTGTCCCCTTACAAGTTGGGACTACTGGTTCTGAAGCTGCTCCCCGGTGTAGTTCCAATCGAACTCGGCGGTATGGGTCTGGAAATAGTCGTTTGCCTTCTCCTTGGCGGGAACGCCGGTCTCGGGGTCGGTGTGAAGCAGATAGTCCGTGGGGGGCTCGATGATGAACTTCAGCTTATAGCGTCCGACCTTCAGGCCCTTCTTGATGTTGGCGCCATAGTGAGGGCCGTCGTCGGCGTTCATGGGCATGAAGTTCCCCTCCATGATGACCGTCTTGCCCTGAGCGTCGAGAATCTGGTACTTCAC
>NZ_CALIAA010000265.1 GCF_938040765.1 uncultured Fretibacterium sp. | reverse complement strand
AATACCGATCCCAAGGGGCAAAAGTAGGCACACCCCCTCGTTCTTGTTCGGTCGTTTGGAACCCCCCTCAAAAAGAAGAAGGTCGGCGTGACACGGCGCCGGCCTTCTTCTTTTTTTGTTTCCCCACGACCCTTCCTCTCATGATGCCGCCCGGCGGCAGGGGCTGAGCGGCGGTGCTAAAATGAGCTTGAACAGGTAATGCCATTCCCGAAAATCCCTGAGGCAAGGCGGGCGAAAGACAGCGCGCATGGTTTGGAATCGGAATACGGAAGGAATTTCGCGCGGTCCTCGGTTCCGCCGTTCGGGCGGGGCAAGGGTTCCGGGCGGAAAAGACGAAAAACAGGAGGTTGTTCCGGGATGAAGAATCGTTTCAGGAGACGGCTGGGTATCTTGGGGCTGGTTTTGCTTGCGCTGGCGGCGGCCTTCGCCCTGCCCGCGGCGGCGGGGACGAGGGATGGGGACGGGCTCCACGAGAGGGCCTTCCTCGCGGAGTACGCCGGGTTCGGGGACGCGTCCCCGAGCCTTGCGCTGATCGAGGAACGCCTGGCTCAGATGGCCCGGGACCTCGGTTCCGAGGGGGAGAAGCGTTCCACGCGGAACCTGACCCTGCTGGACCTCGCCCTGAGGGCCTCCGGCATGGCGGAGGCCGCTTACCCGATCGCGCCGCAGGAGCTCGAGAGGCTGTCCGGCCGTCTGGGGAAGCGTCTGGACGAGGCGGACGCGCGCAACCTCGCCGCGGCGAAGAGCATCGGCCTGATCGAGAGCGAGAAGGCCTGGGCTGCCGAAGCGGCCGTCCCCGTCCGGGAGGCGGTCCGGCTGCTCTATCGCGTCATCGGGATCTCGAACGGAGGCGACCGCGCCCTGGGGCGCTCGGACGACCCCGAGATCTACGGCAGGCTCCAGTCGGCCTGGGATTCCTTCCGCCTCTTCGACGGGGGCAGGCTCTTCAACCTCGGGGTCAGGGCCATAGCCGACGGGGCCTCGACCGGCTACAACATCAAGTCGGACGCCTTCGACTCCCGTTTCGTGTCCCTCTACACCCTGCAGTACGGACACAGCGACATCCGCCACGCCAAGCAGCTGATGGCCCTTTTGAACGAGAAGGGGCTCGTCGCGAGGGTGGCGCTCGAGCCCAAGACGTCGTCCTACCGCTATCTGCTGGAGTGGGGCCCCGTCCCGGAGCCCTCGCGCCACTACAGGGTCGACAAGGTCCGCGAGGACCTCTATCTCGCCAGCGCGCTGGAGTACGACCTGAAGCTGGAGTTCCGGACCCTGAAGGACAAGGACGCCTTCGACTCCCTCGTCCAGGCCCACGCCAAGAAGAACGACGCGAACCCCGAGGGCAGGGGCCTGCTTTACGGCTCCTGGTGGCAGCCGCTCTACAGCTCCCTGACGCTCATGGGGCCGGGGTACGAGGAGGTGGCGGAGAACGTGGTTCGCTCGGAGGCGAGCGTCGGATACCGTATGCACTCGTTCGTCCTCAAGGGCGGGGAACGGCGCTTCCGCACCGCGTTCCTCGCGCTGGACCCCTCGCTGAAGATCGAGACGCGCTCCCTCTGGTGCAACGAGGCGTTCTATCGTTACCTGAAGGGCGAGCACCAATAGCGCCCGCGAACCGGCGTTTCCCCGGAATACGGGGGCGGCAGCGGCGAGGGCGCGGTGAAGGAGAAATAAGGAAGCGATAAAGGAGGCGATGTCATGCCCTGGGTATGGGCGGCCCTGATGCCGCATCCCCCGATCCTCGTCCCCGAGGTGGGGCGGGGGCGCGAGAACGAGGCTCGAGAGACCCTGAAGGGGTTGGAGCTCCTGGCGGAGTCCCTGAGGGACCGGAGGCCCGACGCGCTGCTGGTCCTGTCCCCCCACCAGCCCTATGCGCCCGGGGCGCTCTTTCTCAACTCCGCCGGGCGCGCGGCGGGGACGCTGGCTCCCTTCGGCGCTCCGTCCGTGACGATCGGGATCGCCTGCCCCGGGGAGCTTTACAGGGCGGCCGCGGACCGCCTGTCCGCGTTGGGGACCCGGATTCGGGAGGGAAGCCGCCCCGACCTGACGAGCGATCAGGGGACCCTCGTGCCCCTGTATTTCCTGCGCCAGGCCTGGGGACCGGACGGAGAGAATCCGTCGGAGAATCTGCCGCCGACCCTCCTGGCCTCGCCCATCGGGCTGACGCCGGACGAGGCTCTTTCCCTGGGGGAGAGACTGGCGCTCCTCGACGACGGCCTGCGCTGGGGGCTGGTGGCCAGCGGCGACCTGTCGCATCGCCTGACGCCGGACGCCCCGGCGGGCTACAGCCCCGAGGGACGCGTATTCGACGCCGCGGTCCTCGAGGCCCTGAGGTCCGCCGACGCCGGCCCCCTGCTCTCGCTGTCCCCGGAGACGCTGGAGGCGGCCGGGGAGTGCGGCCTGCGCTCCGTCATGACGATGCTGGGGCTCGCCGGCGCAGTCCGCGGGGCGATCCGGGTGTTCTCCTACGAGGGCCCGTTCGGGGTGGGATACTGCAGCGCCCTCTGGGAGCCGTCCGACGCAGGTGCGTCCCATGGAGGTGCGTCTCATGGAGGCGCGGCCCATGGGGAGGCTCCCGGCGGAGAGGCGTCGGAGGACCATCCCTGCGCGCGTCTGGCGCGCGAGACGGTGACGCGCCTGCTGGAGGGACGCCCTCTGCCGGCCTCGGGAACGGAGGCGGCGCCCTCGGAGCTCTGGGCGGAACGCCGCGCCTGCTTCGTCTCCATCAAGACGCGGTCCGGGGCCCTGAGGGGCTGCATCGGCACCCTGGCCCCTTCGCAGCGCAGCCTGGACCGAGAGATCATCGCCAACGCCGTGTCGGCCTCGACCCGCGACCCCCGTTTTCCGCCCATGACGCGCGAGGAGCTCCCGGGCGTCCTCTTCTCGGTGGACGTGCTCTCCGACCCCGAGCCGGTGACGGACCTCGCCGATCTGGACCCCGGGGAGTGGGGCGTCATCGTCTCGAAGGACGGACGGCGCGGCGTCCTCCTGCCCGACCTCGAGGGCGTGGACACGGTCGAGGAGCAGCTCGCCATCGCGGCGAGAAAGGCGGGCATCGCCGACCTTCGGGGCATCTCCGTCGAACGGTTCCGGGTGGACCGCTTCAAGGAGCGAACTGCCTGACCCCGCGCCCGGCATTCCCGGCGGATCGGGTCCGGAGCTCGGGGAAGACGGCAGGGAGTGTGTTATGATTCTCGGGCGAGTCCAGGCCCAAAATGCGGGTAAAAATGCGGGATGGAGATGATGGGAATCGATGAAGCTGGCGACGATCGGAACGGGATACGTGGGGCTGGTCACGGGGACCTGCCTGGCCAAGTTCGGCAACACCGTAGTCTGCGCGGACACGGACCTGGAGCGGGTGGAGACCCTGCGCCGGGGCGAGGTGCCCTTCTACGAGCCCGGCCTTGCGGAGATGATGGTCCGCAACATGGAGGAGGGGCGGCTCTCCTTCACCGCGGACGTCGGGGAGGCCCTGAAGGGCGCGGATGTCTGCTTCATCACGGTGGGCACCCCCTCGGCGCCTGACGGCAGCGCGGACCTGTCCTACGTCGAGAGCGCCGCCCGGAGCGTGGGCCGAGGGATGTCCGGCAGCCTGCTGACGATCGTCAAGTCCACCGTCCCCGTAGGGACGAACGCCAGGGTCCGGGACTGGATAGCCTCCGAGCTCGAGGGCCGTTCGGCCGGCTTCGGCCTGTCGATGGCCTCCAACCCGGAGTTCCTGCGCGAGGGGGCCGCCCTGCGCGACTTCCTGGAGCCGGACCGGGTCGTGCTGGGCACGGACTCCCCCGAGGCCCGGGAGATCCTGACCTCGCTCTACTCCTTCCTCGAGCCGTCGCGGCTCCTCTTCATGGACATCGCGTCGGCGGAGATGGCGAAGTACGCGGCCAACGCGATGCTGGCGACGCGCATCTCCTTCATGAACGAGATGGCGAACATCTGCGACCGCGTCGGGGCCGATGTGGAGAGCGTGCGCCGGGCGATGGGCATGGACAGCAGGATCGGCTCGAAGTTCCTCCACGCGGGGTGCGGCTACGGCGGCTCCTGCTTCCCCAAGGACGTCCGCGCGCTGCGCGACTTCGCCCGGTCGGCGGGCTACGAGCCCCGGCTTCTCACGGCGGTGGACGAGGTGAACGAGCGCCAGAAGGGGGTACTCTTCGAGAAGATCTCCGAGCGGCTGGGCGAGCTGTCGGGCCGGACCGTCGCCGTGTGGGGGCTGGCCTTCAAGCCCAAGACCTCCGACACGCGCGAGGCCCCGGCTCAGGTCCTGATCCGCAGCCTGCTGGACGCCGGGGCCCGGGTTCAGGCCCACGACCCCCGGGCCGTCGGGGAGACTCGGGAGGCGCTGGGCGACCGCCGGGGGCTGGTGTACGTCCACGAACCCTACGACGCCGTGAACGGCGCGGACGCCCTCGCCGTGGTGACGGAGTGGGACATCTACCGCCAGCCGGACTTCGATCGGATCAGGAGGCTGCTCCGGCAGCCGATCGTCGTGGACGGCCGAAACCTGTACTCCTGCTCCGACATGCGCCGCAGGGGGTTCGACTACCTCTCCATCGGCCGCCCGACGGCCTGGGGCTGCTCCGGGTCCCCCTCGGCCTGAGCGCGTCCTCGGCCGCAGGGGAGGCCCCGCTTGCCAGAAGGGGCTTTTTGGGCTATAATTCCACCATTGGAAATGCGGATATAGCTCAGTTGGTAGAGCATCAGCTTCCCAAGCTGAGGGTCGCGGGTTCGAATCCCGTTGTCCGCTCCAGCAGATAATCCGGCACGGTCCGGTTATGTTGAAACCCCGCTTTTGAGCGGGGTTTTTTCTTTTAGAGGGTCCGGCGCCGTTCGGTTGATGCGGATTCTCCCGAGCGTCCTCGGGCAGGAAGGCCCCCAGGAAGGCTGTCCCGGACTTCGCTCGGGCGTCCGAAACGACGCAGCCGTCCGCGCGGCGGCGCGGAGCCCGGCGCGCTACAGCTTCGGCAGTCCCTGACGGACGTAGGTCCCCTCGATCGTCACCCCCATGCCCATGGAGCCCGACGCGAAGTCCGAGGACGTCGCCACCTGCACCCTGTCGCCCTTGAAGGTGAAGGTCGCGCTGCCCTCCCCTTCCTCGTCCGGGGCCTTCAGCACCCCTTTCTGCACCGCGCCCCCGCCGGACCAGAGACCGCTTCGGACGTTGTCCGGCCGCAGGACCAGGATGGCCTCCGCATCGACGCTGACCTCCCCGGCCTTCTTGTCGGTCCAGCGGACGGAGAGCCAGCCCGTCTCCCGCCCGTTCTCGCGCCGGACGTAATAGCCCTGGGGGCCGTCGGGGCGATCCTGAAGGAAGATCCGTCTTGCGATCCCCGGCAGTTCGTCCGCGCGAAGCCGGGTCGCCGCCGTGTAGGCCTCGAGGGCCGTGGAGCCGCCCTCCATGAGGATTTTGGCCTGCGTATCGCGACCCTTCCTCACCCACTGCGCCTGGTCCGCCTTCAGAACCCTTATCCCCGCCTTCGAGAGGCCCCCTTCCTTCAGGAGCCCGGACCAGACTTCGTTCAGCCGTTTGTCGGACTTGGCGAAATCCGGGTCCTCCACCATCTCACGATACTCCGCATCGCTCAGCCCCGCGGCCGGCCCCGCCAGAGCGCCGAGACAGAGCGCCGAACAGACGGCAAACGCTGCAAACAAGCCCAAAAGACGTGAAGATCGCACCATGTTCGTCATTCCTCCTCCAAGGTCCAATCGTTCGGAAGGGCAGCCGCCGCACCGTCCGCGTCAGGACTGCCAGTCCACCAGCGCGAGGACGAACCTCCCCGCGCGCCTCCCCCACCATACGCACAGACTACGGCACGACCTCGAACAACTCCGGTTCATTCAGGGCGAGCCGCGCGAACTCGAGCTGGAGCCTCCGGCGCTCCGGCTCCTCGCCAAACGCCCCCGGGTCGTCGGCCCTGCGCTCGCAGAGCGCAAAATACTCGTGCGGGACGTACCGCTCCTTCAGGACGAAGGTCATCGGCTCACGGCCGGGCAGCACGAACCGGAAGGCGAAGGCCCCGCTTCCCATCGGGGCCCTCGGGGCGCCGAGCCCCTCGGCCCAGCCGAAGTCGAAGGACGCCCGCCCCTCGCCGAACCCACGGAACAGGTACTCCAGGCCATCCAGGATCCCCGAACCGCGGGCTCCGGCCGTCACCTCGACCGAGCGGCGCTCGAACGCCTCGACGCCCGCGCGCCTTCCGAGCTGGCGCACCAACGACCAGACCAGGCACAGGCCGCACAGGGCCGAGTTCCCGTGATAGCGGCGGAGGCTCTCCACCGTCACATCATACTCCTCGTGATCGATCAGGCCGAGGGACCCCGCCTCCTCCAGCGGGGGCGGCTCGTTCCCCTCCGGAAGGGGCTCGGCCGCCCTGGCCTCGTGAACGACGAAGAGCTCCGAGGGATCGAGGGACCGTATCGCCGAGGCGATCGCACGGCGCAGCTCCAGGGCGCGCGCCTCCGCGGCCTCCGGGTCCCCGCGGCCGTGGTGCAGGTCCTCGGTGGCGGCGTAGAACTCCTCGGGGACCAGCCCCGGCCGAAGCGAGAACCCGGCGCATCCCCCATCCTGCAGGAACCGGAAGAAAAAATACCCCTCCACGGGGGCGGGCACGGTCCCCACGGGGACCGGCAGGCTCAGGTCCAGCCGGTAGCGGTCCCGCGATACGCTCCTCAGGACCATCTCCGCCGCGTCCCTGAAGCCGCCGCCCGGAAAGGGGGTCTCGATCGCACAACGCTCACGGACGAAGCTCCCGCCCCGCGGAAAGAGCAGCTCACGGGCCAGGGTCAGGGCCTTGAACCCCAGGACGGCGCCGGCGGGGTACCGCCCCCCGTGGAAGGCAGCAACATCCCCGTACCCCGCAGACAGCCGGACGGAATCCGCCTCGAAGGGGATGGAGCGCCCCTCGGCGGCCAAGCGCCCGGCCATCAGCGAACCAGCAGCGAGGCCGGGTCCACGGACCGGGTGGCCAGCCCCTCGTCCACGAGGAAGCGCATGGTCCTCTCCAGCTCGGCGAGGTCCTCCGAGCGCACCGTGGGATCGAAATCGTAGAGCTTCTCCATCTCCAGCACCTGCTCCGTCGAGAGCCCCGTCTCCTCGCCCACGATCTTCACGGTCTCCTCCGGGTGCTCCTTAGCATAAGCCAAGGCCCTTCGGTGGACGTCGATCATCCGCCTCGCCAGGTCGTCCCGCTCCTTCAACGCCGCGCCGCTCACCCCGATAACGATGGTGCCCTCAACCAGTCCCTCGCCGTTGAAGAGCACCCGCGCACCGCCCTCCAGGGCCTTCAGGGCCAGGGGCCCCGCGGCCAGCGCTCCGTCGATGGAGCCGCTCATCAGGGCCGCGACGGCGGCGGGGATCCCCATCTCGATGTGCTCCACCTGAGAGGCCTCCATCCCCTCCCGCTTCAGGCCCGCCAGGAGCAGCTGGTGCAGCACCGTCCCCTTGGGTCCGGCGACCTTTTTGCCCTTGAGGTCGGCGACGGTGCGGATCGCGGGGTCCTTGACCACCAGACAAAAGCTCCTGGGGGAGCGGGAGTAGATCCCCGCGATGCGGACGTCCAGCCCCTGCGCGGCGGCAATCAACAGGGACGTCCCGCCGATGCAGTTGGCGACCTGGACCGACCCCGCGGCCATGGCCTGGGACTGCTGCGCGCCGGACGTGATCTCCGGATGGGAGACCGCGTAGCCCAAGGGGCCGAACTCCGCCTCGAGCAGCCCCAGGCGTTTCTCCAGGATGGAGGGGATGTTGAGCGGCGACTTCACGTAGGTGATCGCCAGCGGCTTCTCCTCCGCCCCGGCTCCGGCCGCGAGCAGACACAGGGATATGATAACACCGAGCCCAAGAGCAAGAACCTTTTTCATGATCGTCCTCCTTCATATCGGGGCCGGGAGGCCCCCTAAAAGAACTGCGGCGCGACGCCGGACCGGTCGTCGCCCAACTCTATGGCGGCCAGGATCCGCTCGCGCAGATCCGTGCGCGCCCCCGCGGGGAGCTCCCCATCGACGCCGAACGTCCCCGCGAAGCATCCCTCCCTCAACACCACGACGCGCTCCGCAAGCGTCAGAGCCTCGTCGATGTCATGGGTCACGAACACGATCGTCCGTCCCCCCTCCCGCCACAGGCGCAGCAGGTCGGACTGGAGCGTCCTGCGCGTGAACCAGTCCAGAGCTCCGAAGGGCTCGTCCATCAGGATCAGCCTGGGCCGGCAGTAGAGCGTCCGCCCCAGCGCGACCCTTTGGGCCATGCCCCCGGAGAGCTCGTGGGGCAGGCATCGGGCGAAATCCGCCAGCCCCAGGGTGCGCAGGATCTCGTCCGCGTCCCCGAAGTCCCCGGCCGGCCCGCCGGCCCGGGCGGCAAAGCGGACGTTCTCGGCGACCGAGAGCCAGGGCATGAGGCGCGGCTCCTGAAAGACGTACCCCACCTGCCGCCTTGGGACGGAACGGACGATCCGGCCCTCGGACTCCCGCTCCAGCCCGGCGATCAGGCGCAGAAGCGTGGTCTTTCCGCAGCCGCTCCGGCCCACCAGCGCGGTGAAGGAGCCCTCCGAAAACTCCAGGCTGACCCCGCACAGGGCCTCCACCGCTCCGCCCCGGCCGCGATAGACCTTCGAGACCTCCTCGACGCGCACCACCTCAGGCCCCTCCTTCCGGGACGCTCCAGGGGAACAGCCTCTCGGACAGAGCTTTGAGGGCCCGGTCCGAGAGGGCCCCGACGCACCCCAGGACGATGACGCCGCAGAGGATGGTGTCCGACCGGGAGAGGGTCTCGGCCTCGCGGATCATGTAGCCGACGCCCGAGGAGGCGGCCACGATCTCCGCGCCGATCAGCGACCTCCAGCTGTAGGAGAGCGCCAGGCGCACGCCGACGAGGAAATAGGGGAAGAACGCGGGAAACGCGACGTGACGGAAAAGGGCGAGCGGCGTGAACGAGAGCACGCGCCCCACCTCCAGAAGGCGGCGGTCGACCTGGCGGATGCCGCTCTCCACGTTCAGGAGCACGGGGAAGAAGCTGGCCATGACGACGACGGCGATCCGGGACGCCTCGCCGATCCCGAAGCCCAGGATCAGGAGCGGCACGACGGCCAGGGGCGGGATCTGCCGCAGGAAGTTCAGCAGCGGGCGGACGAGGGCGGAGAAAAGGGGCAGCAGCGCAAGCGCTATCCCCGTGGGAAAGGCGATGAGTACGGCGATCCCGAAGCCGAAGAGCACCCGAAACAGGCTGGCCCCCAGGTGGCGGAACAGGACCCCGTTCTCCAGCAGCTGCACCATGCGCGACGCGACCACGGCGGGCGCGGGAAACAGAAAATGGTTCCACCCGGGCGCCGAGCTCGCCGCGTACCAGAGACCGATGATTCCGATGAAGCCCAGAACGGGCAGGATGCGCTTGCAGGGACGGTGTTCGTTCATGATTCCGAGTCGTTTCTCCAGCCGGGGGCCGCCGGCCTCCCATCCCCCGCGCGACGGATCTCCCGCAGCGGTGGGGCGGCAGCGTATTTCATTTAACAAGACAAACATACTACCATGGAGAGACCCCCTGTCAAGGGAGCGGGGGCGGGTGTGTCGTTGTTCTGTGATAATGTCACCCTATAAGTAGTCAGAGAAAAAGTCACCCCCAGGCGGCCGGAGAAAATGTCTTCTCCGGAAAACAATGGGGCTTACTGCCAATGGGGAGGGCCATCACGAAAAAGGCGCTTCGTAAGTCGCCCTTCAGCCCCTCCCGACGCGATGACACGCCACGAAGTGGCCCGGCGACAGCTCCTCGAGCTCGGGCCGGAACTGACGGCACCGTTCCTCGGCCAGCGGGCAGCGCGGGGCGAAACGGCAGCCGCACTGAAAATCAACGGGGCTGCCCACCTCGCCGCTCAGGCGCACCCTCCGCGTGCTCATGGGGTTGTCCGGATCGACGTCCGGGATGGACGAGAGCAGCGCCCGGGTGTACGGGTGAAGCGGCTCCCCGTAGAGTTGGGCCGTCCCGGCCAGCTCCACGAGGGCGCCCAGATACAGGACTCCGACGCGGTCGGAGATGTGGCGCACCACGGCCAGGTCGTGCGCGATGAAGAGCGACGTCAGCCCGAGGTCCCGCCGAAGGTCCACGAGGAGGTTGACGATCTGGGCCTGGATGGAGACGTCCAGCGCCGAGATCGGCTCGTCGCAGACCAGCAGCTCCGGCTCCACGGCCAGGGCCCGGGCGATGCCGATGCGCTGGCACTGCCCGCCGGAGAACTCGTAGGGGTAGCGGGAGCGGAACTCCGGCCTCAGCCCCATCCGCTCGAGAAGGCGGCAGACCCGCTCCTCGCGTTCCCGCTTGTCCCGGCACAGGCGGTGGGCGTCCAGCCCCTCGGCCACGATGTCCCCGACGGTCATCCGGGGGTTCAGGGAGGCGTAGGGGTTCTGCAGCACGATCTGCGCCCGCTTCTTGAGGCGCAGCCGCTCGGCCCCCCTGGCGGCGTGCACGTCGAGCCCGTCGAAGAGCACCGAGCCGGACGTCGCGGGCTGAAGCCCCAGGATGGTCCGGCCCAGGGTGCTCTTGCCGCACCCGGACTCCCCGACGATCCCCAGGGTCTCCCCCCGGGCGACCTCGAAGCTGACGTCGTCCACCGCCCTCAGGATGCGGCCTCCGCGGAGCCGGAAGTACCGGCAGAGGCGCTCCACGCGCAGCAGAGGAGAGGGCGCGGAACTTGCGGAACCCGTCTGCGTCATGCCGTCGCCCCCTTCCGCCCGGCCTTCGGGCACCGTATTCCCTCCGGCACGGCGACGTGCGGCGCCAGGGGATGGCGGAGCCAGCACCGCACCCGGTGCCCCTCCCCCTCCGGGTTCCGCTCGGGGTCGGACTCCGGCGACGGAAGCAGAAGCTCGGGCGGCGCGGCGCGGGTGCAGATCTCCATGCAGTAGTCGCAGCGCGGCGCGAAGGGGCAGGCGGGACGGGCCCCGGGGTCCTCGATCAGGTCGGGCGGCGTCCCGGATAGGGAGTAGAGCATCGGGCGGCCCGAGCCCCCCGGACACGGTACGGAACGCAGCAGCGCCCAGGTGTAGGGGTGGGCGGGCCTGAGGAGCAGCTCCCGCTTCGGGGCGCTCTCCAGGATCTCGCCCGCGTACATCACCTGGATACGGTCCCCGACCTCCGACGCGACGCCCAGGTCGTGCGTGACCAGCAGGACCGAGAGGTCGAAGCGCCGCTGGAGCTCCCGGATCAGGTCCAGGATGTCGGCCTGGGTGGTGACGTCGAGGGCCGTCGTGGGCTCGTCCGCGATCAGGACGCGGGGCGTCCCGACCAGGGCCGATGCGATCATGACGCGCTGGCGCATCCCGCCCGAGAGCTCGTGCGGGTACTGCCTCATGCGCGTCTCCGGGCTCGATATCCCCACGGCGTGCAGCATCTCGAGCACCCGGAGCCGCCTCTCGGGGCCCCGCAGCCTTGTGTGGAGCAGCAGGGTCTCCTCCACCTGCTCCCCGATCGTCAGGGTAGGGTCCAGCGAGGTCGAGGGGTCCTGGAAGACCATCGCCAGGCTCCGGCCCCGGACGCGCTGCATCTCCCGCTCCGTCAGCCTCAGGAGATCCCGCCCCCGGTAAAGGATGCGGGAGCTCCCCGGGACCTCGGCCGCCTCGTCCGGCAGAAGGCGCATCAGGGCCCGCGCCGTCATGGACTTTCCGCAGCCCGACTCCCCGACCGTCACGAGCGTCTCGCCGGAGCCGAGGGCGAAGGAGACATCCCGAACGACGTGAAGGCGGCCGTCGCGGGTCTTCAGGTGCACGTTCAGGTTCCGGACCTCGAGGATCTT
Organism: uncultured Fretibacterium sp.; assembly: GCF_938040765.1. Taxonomy (GTDB): domain Bacteria; phylum Synergistota; class Synergistia; order Synergistales; family Aminobacteriaceae; genus CAJPSE01. The sequence goes on along the minus strand of NZ_CALIAA010000265.1, from coordinate 14,574 downwards.
TCCGTCCTCGGTCCCCCCACCCGCGATCTTCTCGTGCGCAATCCCTTTGTCCGCGCCGTTCACGGTTCAGTCCCTCACGCGGGGGTCCAGCGCGTCGCGGAGCCCGTCGCCCAGCATCTGGAAGGAGAGCATAGTCAGGCTGATGAAGAGCGTGGGAAAGAAGAGCTGCCAGGGATAAAAGAGCATCTGCTGCTGCGCGCCCGAGGCCAGCGCGCCCCAGCTGGTCATGGGCGGCTGGATGCCCAGCCCGATGTAGGACAGGAAGGCCTCCCCGAAGATGAAGAGGGGGATGTCGAAGGTGACCGCGACGATCATGACGCCCATGATGTTGGGGATCAGGTGCTTCCAGAGGATCCGCCACGGCGAGGTCCCCAGGGCCCGGGCCGCCAGGACGAACTCCTGCTCCTTGATCTGCAGGATCTGCCCCCGGACCAGATAGGCCATGTTGCACCAGCCCGTCAGGGTCATCGCGACCAGCAGGCTCGCCATCCCGCGGCCCAGGATCAGGGAGACCAGCACCGCCAGGACCAGGTAGGGGATGCTCGACAGGACGTCCGCCAGACGCATCATCGCGTTGTCGACGGCACCGCCGAGCCCCGCGGCCACCCCGCCGTAGAAGAGCCCCGCCAGGATGTCGATCAGCGCGCCGGCGAGCGCGATGATCAGCGAGACCCGCCCCCCCACGGCGACGCGGGTGAAGAGGTCGCGTCCCATCTTGTCCGTCCCGAACCAGTGGGCCGCGGAGGGTCCCAGGTTCTTCTCGGTCATGCTCAGCGCCTCGTGCCCGTAGGGCGTCAGCTCCGGCCCCACGACGCAGAGCGCCGTGACGAGCGCCAAAAGCGCCGCGGACAGGAGGGCCGCCCGGTTGCGCCTCAGACGGCGCCAGGCGTCCTGCCAGTAGCTCACGGACGGCCTGAGGAGGAAGGAGGCCTCGTCGGGCCGCTCGACGAAGCGAAAGTCCTCCGGACGGAGCTCCGCGTCCGCCGGGGCCGTCCCCTCCATCCGTACCGAGTTCCCGATCCGTGCCGGGTCCCCCATTCGATCGGAGCCGGCAGCGCGCATCCCCATCATAGGGTTCCGCCGCCGTCCCGCGCGAAGCGGATTCGAGGGTCCAGAAAGCCGTAGAGGACGTCCACGGCCAGCATCGACAGGATGTAGAGGGCCGACAGGAAGACCGTCTGCCCCATGATCAGGGTATAGTCCCGGTCCCCGACCGACGAGACGAAGTAGAACCCCAGCCCGGGCACAGAGAAGATGCGCTCCACCACGAAGGCCCCGCCGAACATCAGGGCGATCTGGGGCCCCAGCAGGGTCACGATGGGCAGGATGGCGTTGCGCAGCACGTGCCGGCGGACCAGGCGAAGGCGGCTCATGCCCCGGGCCCGCGCGGCCAGGATGTAGTCCTGGCTCAGGACTTCCAGGCAGCTTGCGCGCATGAAGCGGGCGTACTGAGCCGTGGAGTAGAAGGACAGGGCCAGGGCGGGGAGCACGACGTGGGCGAAGCCGCCCCAGCCCGTGACGGGGAACCAGCCCAGCCGCACGGCCAGGAAGTATTGGAACAGGGAGGCCAGCACGAAGTTGGGGATGGACACCCCCAGGATCGCCAGGAGCATGACCGCGTAGTCCAGCGCCCTTCCACGGTGGAGCGCCGCCACGACGCCCAGCGTTACCCCGAGCCCCGCCCCCCAGAGGATGGCCGTCAGGCCCAGCACCCCGGACACAGGGGCGTAGCGGGAGAGGATGTCCCCGACGCCCCGCCCCCGGTAGCGCAGCGACTCGCCCAGGTCCCCCTCCGTCAGCAGCCGCTTCCAGAAGAGCACGTACTGCTCCGAAAGGGGCCTGTCGAACCCGTAGCGCTCGAAGGTCTGGCGGCGCAGGGACTCGGGCAGCTTCTCGGTCATGGCCTCGATGGGGTTGCCCGGCACGGAGTGGATGATGAAGAACGTGGCGCTCATCGCCACGAACAGGGCGACGAGCGAGTAGAGCAGCCTTTTGAGGACGTACCGAGTCATCGAAGCCCTTCCTTCGTCCCGCGTTCGGACGGGCGCTATCTCTCGACGGAGACGGTCTTGTAGAGCATGGCGGTGAAGGTGGGAGCGGCGTAACCCTTCACGTAGGGATGGACGTAGTCGAACCCGGTGGCGTAGGCGTAGGGGGCGATCGTCCCCTCCTCCAGCAGGATGCGCTCCGCCTCCGTATAGTTCTTTGCCCTCAGGGCCCTGTCCGCGCTCCGCCCGGCCTCCCGGACCAGGGCGTCGTACCTCTCGTTCGACCACCCCGTGGGGATGGTCCGGGCGCCCGTGATCCACAGGTCCATCATGGAGGAGGGATCGTTGAAGTCCGCGTAGTAGGATTTGTAGCCCATCTGGTAGTCCAGGTTGCGGTTGCGCTCCTGGAAGACGGGCCACTCCACGGGGTCGAGCTCCAGGTCGACGCCCAGCCTCGTCTTGTAGGCCTGCTGGAGGTACTCCGCGAAGTCCCGGGTGGCGTTATGGCACATGAGGACGACCTTCAGCTCCTCGGGAGCGCCGCTCATCCCCAGCTCCTTCAGTCCCTCGGCCAAGAGCGCCCTGGGGTCGGGATGGGCCGCGGCCAGATCCCTGACGGGCTCCCCCGCCAGCTTGCGGAAGTTCTCCCCGTCCAGGTCCATGGCCGGCGGCAGCCAGCCCCAGGCGGCCGGCTCCAGCCCCAGGCTGACGTCCCTGTGAATCTCCTCCCGGTCGAGCGCGAGGCTGAACGCCAGGCGCACCTTTTTGTTGGAGAAGGGCGGGACCGTCTGGTTGAAGAAGACGTACTTGGTCTCGGGCATATAGACGATGTTCTTGACGTACCCGCCCTTGCCGACGGGGTTCTCGTCCAGCTTCTTCGCCCACTCCGCGGAGTAGACGGAGGTGAGGTCCAGCCCCCCGTTCTCGAAGTCGCCCACCTTGGTCGACTCCTCGGCGACGATCTTCATCTCGAGGCGGTCCAGCTTCACGTTCTCCGCGTCCCAGTACAGGGGGTTCCTGACGAAGGCGAGGGAGCTGTTGTGGACCCACTCCTCGAGGATGAAGGGGCCGCAGCCCACGATCTTGCCCGCGTCCGTCCCGTAGGCGTCCCCGTACTTCTCCACGACGTCGCGGCGCGCGGGGAACATGGCCGTGCCCGCCGCGCTCTGCAGCAGGTAGGGGACCGGGTGCTCCAGGCGGATCACGAGCGTCCGGTCGTCGGGGGCCTCCAGCCCCAGCTCGGAGAGCGGCTTCCTGCCCAGCAGGACGTCGCCCGCATTCTTGATGAAGCGGACCTTCCCCGAGATGGGGGACGCGGTCGCGGGGTCGAGCACGCGGGAGATCCCGTACACGAAGTCCGCGGCCCGCAGCGGCTCGCCGTCGGCCCACTTCATCTCCCTCAGTCGGAACGTCCAGGTCAGGCCGTCCTCGCTCGTCTCCCAGGACTCCGCGCAGGCGGGCACCGCGACCTCGCGTCCGTCCTTGACGACGATGCCGGTCAGCCCCTCGATGACCTGGGAGGCCACCATGGCGGAGTAGTAGTCGGAGACGCGCGCCACGTTGAAGGAGTCCGGCTCCTCGTCGATGGGAATACGGAGCACCCGGGGCTCCCCGGCCCGGGACGCGCCGGCGAACGCCAGAGACAGCCCCAGGCAGAGTGTCAGCAACACAAAAACGCTTAGCCTTTTGATCACGCTTGACATGATTTTTCCTCCTCGCCTACACTTAAAAACAGGATTCCCGCAGGAACAGCCTCCCACCGTGCCCCTACGTCTGCTCCGCCTCCAAGAGCGTCAGGATTTTCTCGAGCGTCCGCGCATAGACGGCATTGTCCCTTTTCCGCGGGTGGGGCAGGTCCAGGGACTCCTCCAAGATGATCCGACCCGGTCGGGCAGACATGACGACGATACGGTCGGCCAGGAAGACGGCCTCGTCCACGCTGTGCGTCACGAACAGGATCGTCTTGCGGTGCACCTGCCATATCTTCAAAAGCTCCTTTTGCAGGATGATCCGCGTATGGGAGTCAAGGGCGCCGAACGGTTCGTCCATCAGCAGAATCTCCGGGTCGTTCGCCAAGGCCCGGGCGATCGCCACGCGCTGCCGCATCCCCCCGGAGAGCTCGTGAGGGAGGGCCCGTTCAAAGCCGCTCAGCTTGACGAGTTCAATGTAGTGCGCCGCCGCCGCTTTCCGCTCTCCAACCGGACGTCCCAACAGCTCCGGGCCCATCCAGACGTTCTCCTCCACGCTGCGCCAGGGCATCAACGAGTATTCCTGAAAGACCATGCCCCGCTCCCGCCCGGAGCCCTCGATCTCCACCCCCTTCATCAGCGCCCTGCCTCCGGAGGGGCGCTCCAGGCCGGCCAGGATCCGCAGCAGGGTGGACTTCCCGCACCCGGAGGGCCCTACGATGCAGACGAACTCGTTCTCCTTCACCGAGAGGTTGACGTCCAGGAGGGCGGCGACGTCCCTGCCTTGGTCCGATGCGAAGCGTTTGCCCAAACCCTCGATCCTGAGAAGACTGTTTTCCCTCATCATACCATCACCTGTAGAGGCTTTGCCACTGAAAGGCCCTGCGCTCGATCAGGATGAAGATCGAATCGATCAGAATCCCCATGACGCCGATGGCGATCATCCCCGCGATGACGACGTCCGTCTGCGCCACCGTGTAGGCGTGCGTGATCAGGTATCCGACCCCCGAGATGCTGCCGGGCATCATCTCGGCGGAGACCAGGCACATCCACGCAACCCCGAGCCCCACCCTCAGCCCCGTGAAGACCTGCGGGGCGGCGTGGGGGAGGACGACGTACCGAACGACCTGCCACGGCGACGCACCCAGAACCCGGACCGCATCGATCAGCGTCACCCGAACGCTCTGGACGCCCCCGATGGTGTTCACCAGGATGGGGAAGAAGGCCCCGATGAAGATGATGAACAGCATGGAGATCTTGATGTTGCTGAAGAAAGGGTACCACGCCCCCTCTTCGATGCCCAGGATCGTCGCCATACTGGCGCCGCCGAACCAGGCCAGCACAAGAGGGATCCAGGACAATGGGGGGATGGGGCGAAAGAGCCCGGCCAACAGCCCCAGCATCCGGTTCAGCCAGCTCCAGTATCCCATCGCGAGCCCCAGCGGAACGGCGACGAACACGGCCAGGAGGTACCCCCCGAACACGCGGACGAAGCTGACGGTCACGTTGCCGATCAAAGACCCCATGTTCAGCAGGTCCTTCGTGGGGTGGAGCAGGATCGCCAACACCTCTTCGATCTTGGGCAGTACGACGGCGTTATCGATCCTCAGGGACGCGTAGTGCCAGAACAGCAGGAAAAGCGCCGGGGCGACCAAAGACAGCGCACCCCGGCTCAGGCAATGCCTCATCGTCTATTTCGCGTTCTGCTTCTCCGCGTAGCGGAAGTCGAAGACCAGTTCCTTGCTTTCCTCGAGGGTCTTGCCCTTCAGAAGGTTCTTGAACTGCCCCATCCTGTTCAGCATCTCCGGGTACAGAGAGGCGTTGCGGAACCATTTCGCGTCAGGGTTTGTCGAGTACGTCATCTCGGACATGCGCGTCGCTTCGACGGGGACGCCGAACCAGACCGCCGAGAGTTCGTCCGCCTCGTCCTTATGGGCGTTGCACCAGGCGCTCGACTTCGTCAGCAGCTCCAGGTAAGCGTCCAGGATGTCCGAGTGCTTCTCGATGACGTTCACGTGTGCGGCGGTCACGCAGCAGGGGAAGTGGTCCCACTTGCCCGCAGGGGGAAGGGTCTTGAGGTCCAGGATCATCTTGCCCTGCTTCTTCAGCACGGCCACCTGCGGGACGGGTGCGGGAGCAACCCAGAAGTCGACCTGTCCCGAGGTCAACGCGGGATTGAAGTTGGCGACCCCTTTCAGGTCGACCAGGAGGACGTCGGCCTCCTGCTTCGTCGCGTTCGCGTCCCCGGTCAGGCGCAGGCCGGCCTCGAAGAGCGCGGCCTCGACAAGGACCTTCGGAGCGCTGGTTGGAGAATGGTAGCCCAGCTTGACGGGCGCCTTGGCCTCCCTGATGAACGCCAGAAGGGAATCCCAGTCGTCGACGGGGGAATCCAGGCGCCCCACCATCGCGATACCGTCCGCCTGGATGGGAGCCAGCACCTTGATCGGCGTGCCGTTGTCGATCGCCGACAGCATGGCGGGGAACGAGTTTGTCGTCAGGTCCAGATGGTTCTGGGCGAAGAGCGATGCGGCCTCGGAACCGCTCTTCGTCACGATGACCTCGAACCGGGCCATCTTTTTGTCCCCCCGGTAGAGGTCGTACTTCTCCTTCTCGACGACCGGCTTGAACCAGACGCCGAAGTCCTTGAAGGCCTCTCCCTTCTGCAGCGCGATGGTAAAGCCCTGCTGGTGCGTCGTCATGGTGTAGGCCATGCGGATCACAGGGACCTTCTCCTCCTCCGCAGCGAACGCGGGCAGAGCAAAGGCCCAGGACAGCGCCAGTACCGCAGCAAATTTCTTCATTCTCGACACTCCTTTTTTCTTTCGGCGAAGCCGTGAGGCCAACGCCGCAAAACGCCGGACCCTCAACTGCGACCAGACTCCCGTCCCCGCAGCGCCTGCTTCTGCGCCAGGATCGCCGCACCCAGCGCCCCGGCGAACTGCGAGTCCGGACTGACCCGGACGGCGCAGCCCAGCCGCTTCTCCAGAAGGCGCACCAGGCTGCGGCTTCGCGAGACCCCGCCGGTGAAGGCCACGGGCTCGTGGAGCCCTACGCGCCGCAGCATCCCCTCCGCGCGGGAGGCGACGGAATCCAGCAGCCCCAGGGACAGGGCCCGCTTGTCCACCCCCTGGGCCAGGAGCCCCACGACCTCGGACTCCGCGAACACCGTGCACATGCTGGAGATGGCGCGGGGCTCGAGATCGTCGGGCAGGCTGCTGAAGTCGTCCAGAGTGCAGCCCAGCATGACGGCCATGTTCTGCAGAAAGCGCCCCGTCCCCGCGGCGCACTTGTCGTTCATCAGAAAGTTGACGACGTTCCCGTCCCGGTCCAGGGCGATGGCCTTGCTGTCCTGCCCCCCGATGTCCAGGATCGTCCGCACGCCGCCGGGCTCCCCATCCCGAAAGAGCCGGCCCGCGCCCACGGCATGGCAGGAGATCTCCGTGACGCGCCCGTCGGCCTCCACCGCGTTCCGCCCGTAGCCGGTGGCGACCGTGCGCGCCACGTCGCCCCGCGTCAGGCCGTTCCGCTCCAGGAGCCGCGCGCAGGCGTCCGTCCCCGTCTCTCCGGGGTTCCAGCCCGTGGGGACGACGCAGCGGTCGGCCCACTCCGAGCCGCGCATCAGGACGGCCTTGACCCCCACCGAACCGATATCCACCCCGACCGTCCAGAGCGGCGCGCCCGCGCCGTCCGCCCCCGTGCCCACGGCCCCTACCCCATCATCTCGACGAAGGCGCCCATGCGCGTGTTGAGCTGCTCCACGTCGCCCTGATAGTAGTCCGTCTCCACGGTGATGCAGGGGATGCCCATGCTCTCCATGCGCTCGTGTACCTGAAAGGACTCCACGTTGTAGGTGTGGCACGCCTGGAGGATGAGGTCCACCATCCCCTCGGCGGCGTACTCCCCGGCGAGGTCCTCCAGCAGGTCCAGACGCTTGTCGTTCGGCGTCATGCAGGAGCAGGGGATGTCCAGGTACTTCCGGGCCAGGGCCTCGTAGGGGGGTAGCGACTCGTCCACCAGCTCGTAGTTGGGCTTGATGCCCCCGCAGTTCTCGAATGCGACGATCACGCCGCCGTTCTCCTCGATGGCGTTGAACACCTTCTCCACGCTCTTGCCGGTGGGGCAGCCCGTGACGATGATGCGCCGCGCGTCCGCCGACACGCGGCGTTCGCCCGCCTCGTAGTTCTCCCGGAGCTTGCGCGTCAGGTCCCGGATCAGGTCCAGCATCCCGGGGTCGCCGAAGCTGATCTTGAAGTACTCGTTCACCACGTGGACCTCGCGCCCCGACAGCGGCGCCGGGTTCAGCTTGGAGAGCTCGTAGAGGTCCGACATCACGCGGCGCTCCTCGTTGCGCAGGGCGATCTCACGCCTCAGCGCCTCCTCCGTCACCACCGTGCCCAGGGCCTCCTCCAGCCTCCGGGCCAGGCGCTCGATCTCCGTCCGCCACTGCCCCACGGCCTCCTCGGAGACGGTCTGGGGCAGCTGCATGACGTGCGTGGGCCTGAGACGGTCCATGATCTCGTACATCTTCTTCTTGCCGTCGCAGGTCGTCTCCCCCACCACCAGGTCGCAGAAGTGGAAGTAGGGACAGGTGTCGGTCAGGGCGAAGCCGTAGCTGGCCTTGACCAGCGGGCAGAGGTTCCGCGGCAGGTGCTCCTCCGCCGCGGCGATGGGCTTCTCGCTCGTCGCGCACAGGGTGGCCGGGATGGCCCCCGCGGCCCGGATCACCTCGTAGGGCGTGTAGGCGCAGTAACAGCCCACCACCTTCCACCCCCCCTCGACGGCCTCCTTGATCCGCACCGGACCGGCGGGAATGGCCTCCCGCATCTTCCCCAGAATCGCATCGATATCGTGCATGGTTTGAAAACCCCTTTTCTCCTCAAATACGAAATACGCAGCAGAAGACGCCATGTGCCGACGGGCACAGAGCGCTCGCAGACCTGCAGAACAGGACAGGAACGGCAAAAAGTAAGGGAAGCCCCCATCGGGGGGCCACCGAACGGTGCGGTGAAATGGAGGGACAGGCGGAATCGCCCGTTTGCCGGATCGTTTATCTAAACGAAAGATCGCCCCGCGAAGAACCGCACCGAACGATGCATCCCGTGCACCGCGGCCCGGAGCGTCAGACAAAACCGGACATGGCGATCCTCCTCTTTCGGGAACGAGATTTCCGGTGCAAGCGCCCGGAGGCTCCGCAAGACAAAATGAGCCGAATGTAAGTATGTTCCGAACGGGGCGGAAAAGTCAAGGGGTCCGTCGCCTGCTCGTTTCAATTCCCAATCCTCTGCGGGCAGCGGGCGAAGGACCGGCGTGCACGTGAACTGTGTAGGCCGCCTGAAGGACTCGATCGGAATCGATGCGGCGTTCGCGGCCCGATAAAATCCCCGAGCCCGGCGGCGCAGCGACCTTACGGCCGAAATCCCTCCATCCACGCGACGATGCGCGATATCGCGTCGTCGCGCGCGGCGTCGTGCAGGATGTCGTGGTAGCAGCCCGGAAGGATCTCGAGCGTCTTGTCCGGCGAGGCGGAGCGGCTGTGGATGATCCGCGACGACTCCACCGGGACGAGACGGTCGTCGGCCCCGTGGAGCGTCAGGCAGGGCAGGGCGTGGCGGTGAAGGGAGGCGGTCAGGTCGTCGACGCCCCGCACGAAGACCTCGTAGAGCAGCTTGTTGGTGAAGGCGTGAAGCACCCAGGGGTCCCGGTCGTACTCGTCCGCCACGTCCGGGTCCCTGCTGAGCAGGGCCGAGCCGACGGAGGGCGAAGTCCGCATCGCTATCCTCCCGATCTGGGGCCGGCGGAAGCTGCGGTAAAGCGGAAGCTCGCAGGCGCAGGCGCCCAGAAAGACCTGCCCCGACAGCCCCTCGGGATACCGGATGCCCAAGAGGAGGGAGACCAGCCCCCCCATGCTGTAGCCGCAGGTGAACAAGGGGCCCGGCGCGTCCCTCCGAGCCGCACCCGCGATGAATTTCGCGTCGACCACGAGGTCGTCGTAGTCGTTCAGGCAGGCCCGGGCGCCCCCGGACCGTCCGTGCCCGCGGTGATCGTAGCGGACGACCCTCCAGCCCGCGGCATTGAACCGGCGGACGGGTTCGTCGAACCTTCGGCAGTGCCCTCCCAAACCATGCAGCAGGACGACCGTGCCGCGGAACGGCTCCGGCGCGTCGATGCATCGGTAAAGCTCCGTCCCGTCGAAGGAACGGACGATCTCCTCGTGAAACATGCTCCCCGCCTCCCCGCGCGCTCCGGAACCGGGAGGGGCCGGAACGCGGCATGGCTCCGTCCCGTCCAGTGCACGTCACCATTATAAATCAGGGGCGGCAGGAGCGGACGGAGCTTCAGGATCGGGGAGGTGCGGAACACCGACCCCGCGGGCGGCGAACGGGCCGCAAAGTACGAGACTTTCTCTGCCCGTACGCATCAAGGACGTCGTTCACGGCAACGCCGTTCCTCTTCATGGAGCTTGAGGGAATCGGACTCGAGGGCCTCTACGCCGAAATCTTCACGACGATCTTTCCGTTCACACTCCCGCTGTCGAGGGCCACGCACGCCTCTCGGATATCGTTGAAGTCATACACGGCGCCGATGAGCGGCTTCAGCTCATTCTCATCCATGAAACGAAAAATGGCCTGCATCGTATCCCGCGTGGGGGAATTGCTGTAAAAGCCGGTCAGGCAGACGCCGTTGGGAATATCCTTGATCGGGTCGAAGCGGTTCCATTCATAAACTTTGCCGAGTACGCCGGTGTTGCAGACGATCGCTCCCTGTTCGACGGACATCATGGTATCTTTCAGAGTTTTGACGCCGATCAGTTCCAACGCCTTGGTGACGCCGTCAACCCTTCCGCGGAGGCTTCCGTCGTCGAGCACGGCCTCGTCCGCGCCGGCACGGGCGAGCAGCTGCATCTTCGACTCCCTGTGCGTCGTACCGACAACGGTACATCCGAGAGCCTTCGCAAGCTGAATCGACGCGTACCCCAAAGCACAGGTCGCCCCGCGAATCAACAACTTGTCCTTTTCCGTTGTCCTCAGACACTGGAACAGCGAACCCCATGCCGTGAAATAGGTTCCCGGGAGGGCTCCCATCTCCTCCCACGACAAATCGGATTCCACCGGAAATACATGATGGAGCGGAAGCAGGGCATATTCGGCATAACTTCCATTGAAGCTCCGGCCCATGCCCCCCATCAGCGCAACGACCTTTTGCCCCGCAGCCAGCCCGCTGTCGGAGGGATCGGCGATCTCTCCGACGCATTCGATCCCCGGAACGATCGGCTTTTGTATATAGTCGTTCTCGATCTCAAATTCGCGGAGGATCTGTTCCGAATGATTCATACCGAAGGCCCTCACCCTTACGAGCACCCATCCCGGCCTGACCTCCGGTATCCCGACCTCGGACAGGCCGACGTCCTTCCCGGCCGTCGGTCCGTCGAGCACAACGGCCCTCATGACTCCATCCATCGTCGTCGCTCCTTTATCGTCTTACCGTCTTTCCAAAGTACCGGGTATATAACCCGGTTCCTTCATACAGAGGTTTGCATCCCAACCAATGCAGGCCGGTCCGACGGCTTTTCCGGGGAAAGCAGTCCGCTTGCCTCCGTCGCCCAGCACTGCGGGTCGTCCGCGTAAAAGCTCCCGTAGGTTCCTCTGGCCACGGCAGGGCACCCTCGGCACCAAGCCAGCAGCTTACATCGGGAACATTTGCTGAACCTGTCGTAATCGCGGTAAACCTCCATATCGGTTACCCAGACATCGGCGATGCGGTCGTCGAACACGTTTCCGACCCTGCTCCCCGCCACCCTTCGGCAGGCGTACAGGTCGCCGGAGGGCAGGATGGTGAGGTGGCAGTTTCCGCAGTTGCAGCCCCCGTAAATCATGCCGCTCTCCGCATCGGGAGAGATCCGGAATGTCCCCGTCTCATATTCGTACAGCGTCCAGAGATGGTCCTTTTTATTGAAATAGGTCGGGCAGCCCTCCGCCTCATATCTCCTGAACTTCTCGTCACAGACGGCAAGGAGGCCCCTGTATTCCTGTGCCGTCATGCCGGCGTCCAGATCCCCGCCGCTCGGAACATAGCGGGAGAAGGCAAATACGTCCGTCCCCGCCGCTACCGCCGCATCGATAATGTCCGGGACCTCCGCACGATTCGCCCTGGATACCGTCGTCATGACGACGCTGCGGATTCCGGCGCGATGGATGCAGCCGATCTTCTCGAGCGTGCAATCGTACGATCCGGGCTTTCTGAACCAGTCGTGCGTCTCCCTGAGCCCGTCGAGGGAGAGCTGGTATTTCTCGCATCCGTACCGCTTCAGGTCCCGACAGACCCGATCGTCCAGGTGAAAGGGGTTGCCGAGAATGGTAAAGGCGGCATCGTGTCCGCGGAGCAGTTCCAACAGCCTCCAGAAGTCCGGGTGGAGGATCGGGTCTCCGCCGGTAATGTAAAAATACGGCGTGCGCCCGTATACCTCGCAGAAGTCAAGGCAATTGTAAAAGGTGGATTCCATCCGCTCCCATGTCATGGACAGGAGGCGATCGCGCGTGCCCCCCGAGTAGATGTAGCAGTGCCTGCACCTTTGATCGCATTCATCGGTGATATGCCATTGGAACGAAAAATAGGGTTGCATCACCGCAGGCCTCCATCCGTCGTAAGCGGTGCTCTCGCCGATCTCGGCTCAAACGAAATCCTCCGGCTTCCGCAGCCGGAGGATCCTGTTCGGAACAATGGAAATGACCCCGGACAAAAATCCCGGTATTATTTGTCGCCCGCGCCGCAGGCCGAAGGCTTCTTCTCCGGCTTGTCGCCCGCGCCGCAGGCAGACGGTTTCTCCCCAGGCTTTCCCGACGCCCCGCAGGCAGACCCGTAAGCGGCGGCAGACCTTTTCCCGGCCCAGTCAGCGATGTTAGCCAATGCCATTTGTCGCACCTCCCCTAACGATTCGGACGGACCGACGACCGTCCATGGTTAGATTATACTTGCAAATAAACATGGCACAAGCACGCACCTTTTTGTAACCTATGAAAAGATCGCGCCATTTTTGTTATGCTATATCCCGCTTTGGATGCGGCGGCCATTTTTTCCGTGTTTTATGAAAATCCATTGGAGGGGTACCCACATGAAAACAAAAGACGAGCTCCCCGACTGCCCGGTAGCGACAACCGTCCAACTGATAGGGAGCAAATGGAAGCTCCTGATCTTGCAAAAGCTCCTCACAAGGCCCTTGCGCTTCAACGAGCTGATGAAGAATCTGGAGGGGATAAGCCAGAAGGTCCTCACCGAGAGCCTTCGATCCATGGAGGAGGACGGCATCGTCACGAGGACCGTCTTTACGGAAGCCTCTCCTCGCGTGGAATACGCCTTGAGCGATCTTGGCGAATCCATGCGGCCCATCTTGCAGGCGATGGAAAGTTTTGGCATGGACTACAAAAAGCGAAGAGCATCGCCGCCCTGCGACGGCATAAAATGACCTCGCAGCGGCGGCCCGGTCATGTAGGAACGGCGCGGCCCTCCGGTCCTCATGGTCTCGAACGAAGCATAAAAAGGAAGGCCATCTCTTGACAAATCGGCATGGCGGAGTTATCCTCCCCGATGTTGATTATGCGTCTCAGTTTCATACCTTGATTTCGGAGAGGAGGCGGTCCCTTGGCGGCTGCGGCGGAGTCGCGCAAGAGCACCCGTCAGAAGGCATCCATCCTGAGGTGCCTGTGCGGCATGGAGGGCGCTCACCTGACGGCGGACGAGCTCGTCGATCGCCTGAAGCGCTCCGGGACCCCGGTCAGCAAGGCGACGGTCTACCGTTTTCTGACCGAGCTGGAGGAGGCGGGACGCGTGCGGCGCTACCGCGGCCCCGAGGGCGGCCCGGCGCTGATCGAGTACCTCGGCGATCCGGCAGAGGGGGAGGAGGATTACCATCTCCTCTGCGAGACGTGCGGGACGATGCTCCACTTCGACAGCGAGCCCCTTCGCGAGGCCTTCCATCGCTTCGCCGACGAGAACGCCCTCGCGATCGACGAGAGCAAGCTCGTCCTCTACGGAAAGTGCCCCGGCTGCGTCAAGCGGGACCGAGGCTGAGCGCATGTCACAGGCGCTCCGGTCCGTGGGGGCCGGTGCGGAGGATACGGTTCGTTCCGTCTCCAATTTTTCAGTTCCGGGAGGTTACCGAATTTTGAGGATTTCAAGAACGTTTGCGGCGGGCCTTTGCGCCCTGCTTTTGGCGTTGACCGCGGCGGGAGGCGCCGGGGCCGAGGAGCGGAAGCTGTCGGTCGTGTGCAGCCTTTTCCCGCAGTATGACTTCGTCCGGCAGATCGCCGGGGACCGTGCGTCCGTCCGCATGCTCCTGCCCCCCGGGGTGGAAAGCCATACCTTCGAGCCCCGTCCGTCCGACATGAAGACCCTGAACGACGCGGACGTCTTCGTGTTCACGGGAAAGTACATGGAGCCCTGGGCGGAGCGCATCGTCCAGAGCCTGGACAACGAGAAGCTGGTCGTGGTGGACGCCTCGCAGGGAGTCGCCCTTCAAAAGGAACCGGACCACGAAGACCGCGACGAGCACGGGAATACGCACCACCACCATCACGAGTACGACCCGCACATCTGGCTGGACCCGTCCCTGGCCCAGAAGATGGTGGATAACATCGTGGCGGGGCTGACGGCAGCCGATCCGGAGCACGCAGACCTCTACGCGAAGAACGCCGCGGCCTACAAGGCCCAGATGGCCGAGCTGGACGCGGAGTTCGCCTCCCTTGTGAAGAAGGGCAGGCACCGGACCCTGGTGTTCGGCGGACGTTTTGCGTACCTCTACTTCCTGAAGCACTACGGTCTGAACTACGTGACGGCCTACGACAGTTGTTCCTCCGAGGGCGAACCGGGCCTGCAGCGCATCGCCCAGGTGATCCAGTACATGA
>NZ_CALIAA010000264.1 GCF_938040765.1 uncultured Fretibacterium sp. | reverse complement strand
TTCCGGCCTTCGAGAAGACTATGCACGGTCCGTTCGGAGATGGAAGAAGGGCGCTTCTTCCCCTGCAAGCCGTCTCGGTGCCTTTGTCAACCCCAGCGAAGTCTTTGACGAGATATTCAGTACAGTACTTAAGTTTCGATCTCGGGTCGATTTTTGAGCGGCAGGTCGACCTTCCCTCATTTCCTCTTGTTGCATTCGGTTGGATTCGGATTGTAACTCCAAGTCGATAAGCGGGGATCACGGCGTGTCATGAATGGACAAACTGCGGCCAACTCATACCGGCAGGGAAGACAAAACGCTTTCCCCCGTGTCTCCGGGACAACGGCACCCGGGCGAAAGACGGCCTTGACGGATTTCCTTCACCGTGGTATTGTTGCACACAGTGTTATAGGGCAGTTATCGCCGTCCCGCTGTTTTTCGGAGGTTGTGCGTATGTTGCGTATTATGGGTTCGTCCCTTGTTCTTTCGGGTTCGTATTATTACTACGGAACCAGGCCCTTTGCGAGGAGGCTGGAGCCGTAGCTTGTAGCACGTGCGGGACGGGCATCCAGAAAAGGTTCGCAAAAGGGCTCTTTACCAGATTCAACGGTAAAGGGCCCTTTTTTATTTCAGATTTTACTTCACCTATCATGTCATGAAGGGAGTTTTCAAGTTGGACGGACAGGTAAAATTCTTTGGCAGCGCGGCGTTTCCCCTCGAGATGCACAAGGTGCGCATCGTCCAGAAGCTGACGCTGGTGTCGGTGGAGGAGCGGGTTGCGGCCATTCGGGAGGCGGGCAGCAACACGTTCCTGTTGAAGAACGACAAGGTCTTTCTGGACATGCTGACGGACAGCGGCGTCAACGCCATGAGCGACCGACAGCTGGCGGCGATGATGACGGCGGACGACAGCTACGCGGGGTCCATGAGCTTCGAGCGTCTGAGGGCGGTGACGCAGGATATCTTCGGCAAGCCGTTCCTGCTCCCCGTCCATCAGGGACGGGCGGCGGAGAACATCCTGGCCAGCGCCCTCGTCGGGAAGGGTGGCGTCGTTCCGATGAACTACCACTTCACGACCACCCGCGCCCATATCGAGCGTAACGGCGGGAGCGTCGTCGAGCTGTTTCTCCCCGAGGCGCTGAACCTGGACAGTACCGACCCCTTCAAGGGCAACATGGACACGGCCGCCCTCGACGCGCTGCTGAAACGCGAGGCGGGCAACGTCCCGTTCGTGCGCATGGAGGCGGGGACGAACCTGATCGGCGGCCAGCCCTGGTCGCTGGAGAACCTGGAGAGGACCTCGGAGGTCTGCCGCCGGCATGGGGCCCCGCTGGTCCTGGACGCCTCGCTTCTGGCCGACAACCTCTATTTCATCAAGACGCGCGAGGCGGCCCAGCGCGGAGCCACGATCCGCGAGATCACGCGCCGCATCGCGGATCTCTGCGACATCGTGTACTTCTCGGCCCGCAAGCTGGGGTGCGCGCGCGGCGGGGCGATTCTGACGGCCGACCGGGCACTATTCGAACGCATGCAGCCGCTGATCCCCCTCTTCGAGGGATTCCTGACCTACGGGGGCATGTCGGTGCGGGAGATCGAGGCGATGGCGGTGGGGCTGGAGGAGACGATGGACTTCGACATGATCCGCCACGGGCCGGAGTTCATCGCCTTCATGGCCGACGAGCTCGACGCGCGGGGCGTCCCCGTGGTGAAACCTGCCGGTGGATTGGGTTGCCACCTGAACGCGCGTGCGTTCCTGCCCCACGTGCCCCAGAATCGGTACACGGCGGGCGCCCTGGCTGCCGCGGTCTTCATCGCGGGCGGGGTGAGGGGCATGGAGCGGGGGACGCTGTCGGAGGAGCGCAACGAGGACGGAAGCGAACGTCTGGCCGATGCGGAACTGCTGCGGCTTGCCCTGCCGCGGAGGGTCTTCACGATGTCCCAGGTGAAGTACGCCGTCGACCGCATCCATTGGCTCTTCGAGAACCGAAATCTGGTCGGCGGACTCGAGTGGACGGAGGAGCCCAAAATCCTGCGCTTCTTCAGCGGAAGGCTGAAGGCGGTAGGGGACTGGCAGGATCGGCTGGCGGCAAAGTTCAGGGAGGACTTCGGCGACAGCCTGTAAGGTTTCGGGAACGAGGGAGGCCGCAGGGTCTCCCTCGTTCCGGCTACGTGGCGGCGCCCCGGTTCTTCAGCAGTTCGACGATCGCCGTCCTGGCCTCGGAATCCTCGTTCTCCTCGGTCATCATCAAGGCCGTTCGGCCGTCCTCGCCTTCTGCGTTGGGGTCCGCTCCGGCCCTCAGCAATGCCGATACGATCTCCGGGCCCGTGTTGGTCGCCGCTGCCGCCATCAGCGCCGTCCAGCCACGCTCGTCCTTTTCATCGACGTCTGCACCGGCCTTCAGCAATACCGACACGATATCCGGATTGCTGTTTGCCGCCGCCGCCAACAACGCAGTCCAGCCGTCATTGTCCTTTGCGTTGACGTCCGCTCCGCCTTTCAGCAGGACGGATGCGACACCTGGCTTCGGATTGTTCAACGCCGCATGTATCAATGCCGTACAGTCGTTTTCGTCCTTTGCGTCGACGTCGGCCCCGGCATTCAACAGAGCCGATACGACAGCAGGATTCGAGTTATAGGCCGCCGCGCCCATCAGCGCCGTTTGTCCTTCCTTATCCCTCTCATTGACGTCCAGCCCGGCCTTAAGCAGCATCGCCGTGACGTCCCGGTTCGGGTTGGAGGCAGCCCACCTCAATGCCGTCCAGCCGTCCTCGTTCCTTGCGCCAAGGTCCGCTCCGGCCCTCAGCAGGCTCGAAACGACAGCGGGATTGGAATTATGGGCTGCCGCCCACATCAGAGCCGTGGCGTTGTCCTCGCTTTTTGCGTCGACGTTCGCACCGGCCTCCAGAAACGCCATAACGACAGCTGGGTTCGAATTGTAGATTGCCGCCCACATCAACGCGGTCAGTCCGCCCTTATCCTTCGCGTCGACATTCGCGCCTGCCCCGGCCAGCAGCATCACGGCATCCGGATTGGAGTTGTACTGCGCCGCCGCCATCAACGCCGTATAACCCTCATTGGTCCCCGCATTGACGTCCGCCCCCGACTTCAGCAATGCCGACATGATCTCCGGATTGGGGTTGCGGGCCGCCCACATCAATGCCGTCAATCCATCCTCGGTCCTCGCATCGACATCCGCCCCGGCCTCCAAGAGCGCCAGGACGATCCCCGGCTCGGGATTGTTCGCCGCCGCATACATCAGCGGCGTCCGCCCGTTCTTATCCTTCGCGTCGACATCTGCCCCGACCTCGAGCAACACCGACACGACCTCAGGGTTCGGGTTATGCGCCGCATACATCAATGCCGTCCAGCCGTCCTCATCCTTCGCATTGACGTCCGCCCCGAAACTGAGGTCTTCCCTAACCGCTTTTGGGGTCCCCGTCCTGCAGCGCGCGAAAAACGCCATGGTCGCGCCCCCAAACAGAAGTGCCCTCGTCCTCCTCCAAATTCCTCCAAGCATCTCCATCCCTCCACTTGAAAAAGGAATTACCTCGCTGCGCCCGCGCTCGTCAGCAGCCTGACGATTGCCGTCCTGGCCTCGAGATTCTTATTCCTCTTCGCCGCCGCCAGCACCGTCTGCCCGTTCCGGTCCTCTGCATTGACGTTCGCCCCCGCTTCCAGCAGCACCGATACGACCCTTGGATTCTTGTTGTTCCCTGCGGCCTGCATCAGCGCCGTATGTCCGTTCTCGTCCTTTGCGTTGACGTCCATCCCCGCCTTCAACAGCATCGACACGACGACCGGATTCGAGTCGTGCTGAGCGGCCGTCATCAGCAGCGTCCAACCGTCCTCTCGCTCCAACTTGACGCCCTTTCCGGCCTTCAGCAGCATAGCCACGACGTCCGGGGCGGGGTTCACCCCCGCCGCGTAGTCCAGCGCCGTCATTTTGCTCTTGTCCTTTACACCGGCGTCCGCTCCCGCCTCCAACAGCAAGGCCACGACATCCGGATTGGGATTCTTCGCTGCCGCCCACATCAACGCCGTACGGTCCTCCTCGTCTTTCGCCTCGATATCCGCACCGGCCTCCAAGAGCACGGACACAGCTTTTGGGTTTTCATTCTTCGCCGCAGCGCGCAACAGCGCCGTACAGCCCCCTTCGTCCTTTGCCTCGACATTCGCCCCGGACCTCGACAGCAGCGCTGCGACGTCCGGGTTGGAATTTTTGGCCGCCGCCACTATCAACGCCGAGTCCCCGTTGTCCGCCCTCGCGTCGACGTCCGCTCCCGCCTCCAGCAGTACCGACAGGATATCCGGGGACGGATTGTTCTCCGCCGCCGCTATCAGCGCCGTTGCGCCGTCGTTCGCCCTCGCGTTGACATCCGCCCCGGCCTTCAGCAGGGCCACGACAACATCCGGGTTCGAGTTGTAGGCTGTCGCCCACATCAGCGCCGTTATTCCGCTGTCGTCCTTTGCATCAACCTCGGAACCGGCATTCAGCAGTTCCAAGGTCACATCCGGGTCCGGGTTTTTCATGGCCGCCATGATCAGGGCCGTCTGTCCGTCCTTCTCCCTCGCCCCAACATTCGCCCCCGCCTTCAGCAACGCGGATACGACGGCCGGGTTCGAGTTGTAGGCCGCCCACATCAACGCCGTGTGTCCGACCCTGTCCTGCGTGTCGACATCCGCCCCGGCCTCCAGCAACACCGCCATGACCTCCGACTTCGAGTCATGGGCTGCCCACATCAGCGCCGTACTTCCTTCCTTGTTCTTTGCGTCGATGTCCGCCCCGGCATTCAGCAGCGCCGATACAACTCTCGGCTCGGGGTTCTCCTCAACGGCCACCATCAAGGCCGTAACGCTGTCCTCACACCTCGCATCGACGTTTGCCCCGGCCTCGAGCAACACTTCCACGACCTCCGGGTTCAAGTTGCAGGCCGTCCACATCAGCGCCGTTATGCCGCGTTTGTCCCTTGCATTGACGTCCGCCCCGGACCGGAGGGCCGCCGCGACGGCTTCGGGCGTTCCCGTCCTGCACAATTCGATGAACGTCGTGCCGGTTGCAGCCGCTGCCGAAGCCGCCTCCGCGAACCGCGGCGTCCCTGAAATTTTTTTCGGTACACTGCCGATTCCCCCAAAAATTCCATGCACCTTCACTACCGCCTTTCCAAAATCGTCTTGAATGGATTTCGCCGCTGAGTCCGCCGAACCTGCGATGATGATATTGAAAGTTCGTGTAGGCAAAACAATTATAGGATGGAAATTCCCCGGAGGAATGCACGCCCCGCTCTCGAATTATAGGTTAACTCGGCGCCTCCCTTGGTATAGAATATCGGTATCGAAAGATTCGGAGTCGATATCCCAAGGGCATGGAGGGCGGCATCATGGGCAAGAAGATGAAGAACATCGGCATCATCACATCGGGTGGGGACTGCGGCGGACTGAACGCCGTCGTCCGCGGCGCGGCCAAGACCGCCATGGCGCGCGGAATCGGGACATACATCATCCCCAACGGGTACGCGGGGCTCTACAACCTGGTGGACTTCGAACGATTGGTCTTCCTGGACGAGGAGCGCACGGACCACGTCAACTCCGCCTTCGCGGGGAGCGACGCCGGCCACAGCCGGGTGAAGATCTCGAAGATCCCCGACCCCGACAAGTACGACCGCATCCTGCTGGGACTGCGGAAGTTCAACCTCGACGGCCTCCTCATCTCGGGCGGGGACGACACGGGAAGCGTCGTGGTGGACCTCGCACAGAACGGCATCGCCTGCGTCCACGCGCCCAAGACGATGGACCTGGACCTCCAGACCTACTCGGTGGGCGGGGACTCCGCCATCAACAAGATATCGCGCATCGTCGAGGACCTCAAGACCACGGGCAAGACGCACAACCGCGTGATGATCGTCGAGGTCTTCGGCCGCTATGCCGGACACACCGCCTTCCGCGGGGGCGTGGCTGCGGATGCGGACTGCGTCCTGATCCCCGAGATCACGGTGGACTTCGACGCGGTGTACGATCACGTGAAACACTATTACATGCGGCGCATTTTGAACTCGGACGTGCACTCGGGGACCTACGTCATGGTCGTGGCCGAGGGCGTGAAGGGGGAGGACGGCAAGGTGTTCTCGGACAGCGGGGACAGCACGGACTCCTTCGGGCACGTCCGCCTGGCCGGCGCGGGACGCTACATCCGCACCCGTCTCGAGGCCATGATGCGGAAGGACCCCGCAATCCGCCAGTTCATGAAGGTCTCGGGCATGTTCGTGCCGGGGGTCTTCGAGATACCCGAGGTGCGCGAGGTCATCCCCGGGCACATCGTCCGCAGCGGGGCCACCTCCGCCTACGACGTCAACTTCGGCAAGGAGATCGGCTCGGCCGGGGTCATCCTCCTGGACGAGGGCTTCAGCGGGGTGACGGTCGTCGAGGTCCACGAGGGACATATCCGCTACATGCCCACGGAGCGGGCGATCGAGCAGCGGTTCGTCAACCTGGATGCGGTGACCTTCTACGAACAGATGGACGTCTGCTTCGGCCGCAGGCCCCAGACCTACGTTCCGGTGATCGAGGAACAGACGGGGCCCGTCGAGCGGTTCATGTAAAAATGGCGGAGGTCGGATCATGGCGGGTGAAAAGATATGGAAATTGGCTTTGGCGGGCTTCGGCTCGGTGGGACGGGGTCTTGTCGAGCTCCTGCACGAGAACCGCGGAAGGCTGGAGGAGCGCTGTGGGTTTCGGGCCCAGGTCTGCCTGATCGTCTCGCGCTCGCATGGAACGGTGCTCATGCCCGACGGACTGTCCCTTGGGGAGATCCTGCAAACCTTTGCGGAGACCGGGCGGCTGGGGACGGCCTGTAAAGCCGAGGATAGCCGGGCCTCCTTCGAGGAGTTTCTTGCCCGCTCGGGCGCCGAGGTGCTGATCGAGGCCACGCCCACGAACCTCGATGGCGGGGAGCCGGGGTTGTCCCATGTGCGGTGCGCGCTGGAGCGCGGCCTGCACGTCGTGACCTCCAACAAGGCCCCGATCGCCCTGGCGTACGACGAGCTGAACCGTTTGGCGAGGGAGAGGGGGGTACGGCTGCTCTTCGAAGGGACGGTGCAGGGCGGTACGCCGCTCCTTGCAATGGCCCGAGAGGGACTTGCCGGCTGCGCCATCGAGGGGGTTCAGGGTATCCTGAACGCCTCCACCAACTACGTCCTGACCGAGATGGAGAAGGGCAGGACCTACGAGGAGGCCTGCGCCGAAGCCCGTTCCGCCGGCGTGCTGGAGGCGGATCCGACCCTGGACGTCGAGGGGTGGGATGCGGCGGTCAAGCTGGTCATCCTCGCCCATGCCCTTTTCGATGCGAACATGCGCGTGGAGGACGTCGACAGGGAGGGAATAACCCGCGTGACTCCCGAGATGATCCGCGACGCGAAGGAGCGGGGAGAGCGGATCAAGCTCCTGTCCGAATTGAAGCGGGAGGGGAGCGCCCTGAGGGCCTCCGTTCGGCCGACGTCGATTCCCCTGTCCAACCCCATCGCCGCCCTCGACGGTACGGAGAACATCGTCACGCTCTATGCCGACCCCCTGGGACCGGTCACGCTCCGCGGGAGCGGGGGAGGCGGGCGCGAGACCGCACAGGGCATCCTCGCCGACCTGCTCTCCATCGCGCGCTACGCGCAGGATGGAGAACGGCACAGCACAGGAAATAAATGAGGACCGAACGGACAGGTTCGTCTTCGGGGAAAGAGACGAATCGATTTAAGAGATGATGGACACGACGAACGGCTCTTTTTCCCGTACCTGGGCGGAGCTCCTGCTGGCCGCGGTGATTCTGGCCAGAAGCACCTCCTATGTGATGACGAAGATCGGCCTTCAGGGGATAGCTCCCTTCTCGTTGCTGGGCATTCGCTTTATCACGGCGTTTCTCTTTCTCCTTCCCCTGGGATGGAGAAGGCTGAAAAGCGTCTCCGCCGGAACTTGGCTGAGGGGCATGCTGCTCGGCACCTCTTTCTTTGCCGTCATGGCCGCGGAGGTGTTGGGGCTCAGAACTACGGAGGCCTCGGCCGCCGCATTTTTGGAGAACACCGCCATCGTATTCGTCCCTCTGTTAGAGGCCGTTCTGCGTCGTTCTCTGCCCGATATCCCCATTCTCCTCAGCACCCTCGTCTCCTTCTCGGGGGTAGCCCTGCTCACGCTGAAGGGGGGATCCTTCTCCATCTCGCAGGGGGAATCGCTGTGTCTGGCCGCGGCGGTCTTTTATGCCTGTACCATCATCCTTACCGATCGCCTCAGCCGAAGGGACGATCCCCTGGCGCTCGGCATCCTGCAGGTAGGGTTCATAGGGCTGTACGGCATAGTCATGGCTTCCCTTTTCGAGGTCCCCAGAATGCCGGCAACGGCTTCCGAGTGGGGTGTCATCCTCGGGTTGGCTGTGGTGTGCAGCGATTTCGGATTCACGCTCCAGCCTCTGGCGCAGAGCGGCACGACCTCCGAACGTGCAGGACTGTTCTCCGCCTTGGGCCCCCTTGGAGCGGCTCTTTCCGGATATGTGTTCCTGAACGAAAGGCTCGGCGCCACGGGAGCCTTGGGGATGGGGCTGATCTTGCTGGGAATGCTCTTCGGGAGGCGTCCGAGGCCCCACCGCGGGAGGGCGTGACGGGCCGGTCATTCGTCCGCGCTCTCCTCCTCGTTTGTCAGGGGCTGGCCGACGGCAAGTATTACGTGCTGGAGGGCGTGAACGTCGGCGGCGCTCAGGGCAGCGGCACCGTGTCGCTCACCTACAGGCCGGAGACGTACGCCTCGGGCGACTTCACGGTCAGGGCCCACGTCGTCTCGCAGGAGGCGAACGCGGCGAACACTGTGACAAACACAGTCGAGCAGACCGTGCACGTCGGCGCCGTCAACAGCGGCTACGACCTCCAGATCGCCTCCGCCAGGGGGGCCGAGGACACGCGGGTGCAGATCCAGGTTGAGGGCACGGGGCTGGTCGACAAGGACGGGTCGGAGCAGGTCGTCGCGGCTAAGCTGGAGCACGTCCCGAACGACTACAAGGTCGTCGTCGGGGCCGATGCGGCCAGCGCTCGGGAGGCCCAGAACGTGGGTGACGGCACCTGGGGCATCCCCCTGACACCGGACGGCAAGCTGCCCGGCTACATCGCCGTCGAGGCGCCGAAGAACTTCAGCGGCACCGCGACGGGCATCACGCTGACGGTCTACTCCGGCGAGAAGGGGCAGTCCCCCAAGGCGGACGCCCAAACTTTCGACGTGGTGTTCGACGCCAAGGCGGACGGGCTGACCATGAACCCCACCCAGACCTTCGGCACGGCGAACCAGGACATCCGCATCAACCTGAACGCGACGGTAGCGGACACGGACGGGTCCGAGACCGTCACCGTGACCCTGAAGGGCCTGGGATCGGGCGCCACCTTCACCAAGGGCAACGCGGCCTACGACGCGGATTCGGACACCTACACGATCTCCGGCATCGCCGACAACGAGGTGCCCGACCTCGCCTTCAAGACGAACTGGAACCTGGACAAGGACATCACCGTGACGGCGAAGACCGTGGACGTCGCCAACGCCGGAACGGCCAACGAGAGCACCGATACGTCCCTGGAGGTCAGCGGGACGTTCCACGTGACCGTCACCGGCGGCGCCAATCCGCCGATCCCGCCGTCGCCGATCGTGGGGCTCGGGCGCTCGGCCTCCATCTCCGCGCTCCCGCCGGGAGCGGAGGAGGCGGAATCGCTTCTCGACGCGGACGGGAACCTGATCGACCTCAGCCTGGACTCGGCGGCGGCCCTTGATGCCTCGCTGCTCGGGGAGGGCGCCCTTTCGGAGGGGACCGATGCAGAGGCCGAGGCGGCGATCGACGAGGCTGCGGCGCTGCTTTCGGTGGATGCCGAGGCGCTTAACACCGACATCCCGGACCTTCCGGACACGGAGGACTCCGGGACAAACGAGCCGGCGGAGGGAACGCCCCTTCCGGATCTCGCGGGTGGAGCGGCGGATACTTCAGCCTCGGTCGAGGAGCTTGCCGGAACGGCGGACCTTCCTGCCCCGGATCCCATCGACACGGTCGACACGGGCACGGAGGCCGGTACCTCGGCGGACAGCGTTCCGGACCTGGACGACGCGCCGCTGACGGAGGTGGCCGATACGACGCCCGCCGAAACGGCACCCGACGGGGCCATGTCCGAGCCCGGGCCGGATTTGGACAATGTGCCATCGGCGGATGCAGTCGAGGACGCGCTGGAGCCGGGCAGCGTTCCTGCCGAGGACTCGCTCGACCTGAACGGCGTTGCGGACATGGGTGCGGCGGACGAAGGGGCTCCGGAGCTGGGCAGTCTGACGGCGGACGACGTTTTGGACGTGGGCGGCGGCGATCTGCCCCTGCCCGGCGAGGACGCATCGGGAGCGATCCCCGAGGTGGAGAGCGCACCGGAGTTCTACGCGCCCCCCGTCCCGGACGCCGCAGTGACGATCGCTCAGGAGATGGACAACGCCATCCAGCCGTAACGGCGGATCAAAGATTAGGGGCGGACCAAAAGTCCGCCCCTTCCGCGTCACGCTCTTTGCCGACCCCTTGGGACCGATCATGCTCCGCGGGAGCGGGGAAGGCGGGCGCGAGACCGCACAGGGATCCTTGCCGACCTGCCCTCCATCGCGCGCTACGCGCAGGCCGAAATGTATGAGACAAAAGGATAGGGAAACGAAAACAGGAATGGGGGATTTTCCATGGAACATGTGAGCAGCAGTTTCCCAACGTTCCTGAAGCGAGAGAATACAGCCCTGGAGGGCCGCGTCCTCTTACCGCAATGCTTCGATTGTTTCAAGGGAAAGCTCGGTCGCCTGGGCGATCTGCTCCGGGGTGAAGCCCAGCTTCAACATCCGCCGCGCAGTGAATGCGATGCCTTCATTTCGCCCCAAAGCGATACCTTCGTTTCGCCCCAAAGCGATACCCCTGGCCTCCACCTTGTCCAAAATACTCAGCATGGTTACGCTCTCCCCCTTTTCTAATTGATTCTGTGCCTCCTCAAAACGGTTATCGCGCGTCAGTGCCGAAAAAAGCTTCAATAGCGCGTCCACATGCTCAATGGTCCGACATGAGGGAACGTAGTCCTGATTTCTCCTCATCTGTACGAAGTAGTCCGCCACAATCCTGAAATCACTTGTAAACCGCTCAACCAGATCGTCCGCCAGAAATGATATCTCGAAGAGGTTGATCCTGTAGTCGTTCACAAACGGCCTCAATCTCTCAGAGACCGGGATCCTCTCGTACAAAGACCGGGACGCCGTCCAGGGTTCCTCACCAAAGTAAAGAACCAGCGTCACTACAGGATAGAGAACACCCTTCGCAAACAGCTGCCCACGATAATCCGCCCCGTCATACCCCAGTATCCGAAGCGGCATGTCCCGGTCGATCCGGGTCTGGTTCTCGAAGCCGATCAGAGAAACGACAATACCCTCGGATACCCAAAGCTTGGAGACATCACGCTCCTGCTCCCGGAGCTTGCCATCGGCCTTGTACAGGGTACGAGCCTTCGCATCCCGGAGATCGTCGGGACAGACTTCTCTTTGCCCGTTGAAGAGCAATACGTTCACGATATCGGCAAAAACGTCGTTATAGGCCTCAAGGTATTTTTCCGTGATGTCCCGATCGGACATGCGTCTTCCCGCCTCTCCTGACCGGCCTCATTATAGCAAAACCAAATTCGCTGGCCGCCTGTTTCGAGAGGTCCGGCGGGCCGGTCACTCGTCCGCGCTCTCCTCCTCGTTTGCCAGGGGCTCGCCGATGATCTCGCCCCTGCGGCAGATACTCTTCATGTCGCAGTACCGGCAGGAGGGCGAATCAT
This sequence comes from uncultured Fretibacterium sp., assembly GCF_938040765.1. Classification (GTDB taxonomy): domain Bacteria; phylum Synergistota; class Synergistia; order Synergistales; family Aminobacteriaceae; genus CAJPSE01. The sequence continues at coordinate 2,438 of NZ_CALIAA010000264.1, read as the reverse complement.
AGAAGGGCGCGAACCGCCCCTGCTTCAGCACCCGTACCGCACAGGCCATGGCGTAGCCGGCCTCCTCCCGGCGCTCGTCCAGGGTACGGCGGTTGTTCCTCGTCTCGCCGGCCAGGACCTCGGCATAAACGCCCTGGAGGGCCGTCGAGAAGGTCCCGGCGATCCCCCCATCCCGATGCCCCAGGAAGTTGACCCCCGCAAGCGGCGCATCGGCCTCGCGAGGTCCGTACATCAGGGCATAGGCCGAGAGCTGGAGTCCGCGGACGAGCTTTGACGGCCCTCCCTCGTACCAGGGGTACCGCTCCAGGTCCTTCATCCCCTCCTCGTACCGCACGCTCCTTCCCGCCTTGTAGTCCGTGATGACGGCGTGGGCGCGTCCGTCCCCGTCCTCCAGGATCTCCACCCGGTCGCATCGCCCGGTGAAGCGGACCCCATCGACCTCCAGCGAAAGCGCGGTATCATCCTCCAGGAGGACAACCCTGTGGCGGAATCCGCTTTGCCCCAACCGCTCCAGGATACGCGTCTGAAGCGCCGCCAGCCTTCGTATCCGAAACCGCAGCACCTCCAGGGCGCGCGCCAGACGGCAGTCCCGAATCAGCCTTCCGAACGCCCCGTAATCCTCATCGGACAAGGAGAGCGAGCGCCACTCCTCCTCCACAGTCTCCGGGAAGGGCTCGCCTCCACGGCCGAATCGCCTCCAGACCCGCTCCCAGAACTTATGCGTCAGCGAGCCCCATTCCGCCGCGGTGGCGAGCTCCAGAGACCTCTCCCTCAGCCCGGCCTTCCGCTGCAGCCAGTAGCGCAGAGGGCATTCGAGGAGTGTCTGGAGGTCGCTGACCGCGAGCGCCGGAGGGTTGTTCTGCGGCTCCGTTCCTCCGCCTCCTCCAACGGATACGCCAGGGCGCGGGGCGGCTGCGAGGGGATCGGCGTCGACCTCCGGAAAGATATGGCCGCTGTCGGGCAGGAGGATATCGACGCCGGCAGTGGGCAGTTCCTTCAGCGTCCATCCGTCTGCGTCCGCTTCCATGTCCGCTTCGACGCCCGCATTCATGTCCGCCATAAAACGCTCCAGGAAGGGCGTGTCCGGCACGGGACGTCCATTTTCGTCCGTATCGGCCCTGGACAGGACGGTCAGGGACTCTCCCGTCCGGATCAGGCGGCGGAAGAGGGCCTCCCTTTGAAGATGCTTATCCTGAACGGAGGGCAGCCAGGCCTCCGCCTCGGCGAGCCGCTCCCGTTCGGAGGGGCCCAGAAGCGGCGAGCCGGAAATGCGGCCCGGCCAGTTCCCCTGGGAGACGCCGAGCATGACCCAGACGGGATGGGAGGCCAGAACCGGGGGGGGCCCCAGATAGAGCGTCAGCGCCCCCGAGAGCGGGGGCTCCGGGCGGATACGGGTCTGGCGGCACCAGCTCAGAAGGAACTCCACGGCGTCGTCGCCCTTCAGGGGCGTTCTTCCGGCAGGGCCGATGTCCGGCAGGAGCTCCCGGAGCGCCAGGTACTTCTCGTGCACGGACTCGATGGCGGAGGCGGTCGCGCGTATCGCGCCATCCAGCTCGGGGCAGTTCAGGGGCAGGGCCTTCATCCGGTCGAGCCAGAGCCCCTTTCGCGTCAGGAATCGATGGAAGGCCCCCATCAGGTCCGACGGGGTTCCTCCACGCTGCAGGGCCCTGCAGAGTCGCTCCGTCGCCGACAGGGCCGCGAGGGCGTGTCGAGGCACTCCGCCCCGCAGCCCCTCGGAGACCTCGCCCTTTGCCTCTCCCTCCACGATGAAAGCCCTCCACGACGCAAGGCCGCTCGGCCCGGCCCTCAGCGCCTCGGAGACGGAGAACGCGTCCCCGGCGAGACAGGGCTGAACCAAGAACAGGGCCGTCTCGTAGGTTGGAAGCCCCTGGGTCCAGAGCGGCCATGCGGCGGACAGCGAGCGTCCCGGAAGGGTTTGATCGATCGACGGCCCCTCCGACGCGGCGTAGGGAATGGAGTAGCGCCTCAGAGCCTCGGTCGCGAGTTCTTCGTCGGCCGCGGGCGACATCATGCCGACGGCCCCGAATCCGGGAAAATCCATCTCCTCGGCCAGAGGCCCCCCTCCAGCGCTCCAGAGGGCGAGCATGCGCGCCGCGGCCTCCGCCTCGAGCTCGCTCTCGCGGGTCCGTAGCTGAAGGATGAGCCCCGGAGCGCCTTGCGGGGATTCCTCCCAGACGAGCCCCTCCAGCTGATGCGCGGCATCGTGAAAATCGGAGAGTCCCGTCTCGGGCTTCAGCACGACGACCTCCCGGCAGAGGTCGTTCAGCTTCTTGATCAGTCGCACCTGGGCCTGGGTGAAGGAGAGGAAGCCCGTGAACACCATCGTGAAGTCTTCGCCCCATGGCAGGGGCTCGCGCTCCAGAAGTTCCAGCGTCATGGTGCAAACCTGGGCGCTGTCCATCAGTCCGTTGGCGGAC
>NZ_CALIAA010000263.1 GCF_938040765.1 uncultured Fretibacterium sp. | reverse complement strand
GCGTCGTGGAGCTTTCTCTCGTTTTTTCCTCCCCGGCATGGGTTTTTCTTTGTGGCGCGCCCGAAGTCGGCGTCCTTTCGTCCCGCCCGTCGGGGCTCCGTTTTGAATTCCATTGTCTTTGAGGTGATCGAGATATGATGTATGACGAATATGACGAAAAGGATTTTTGCATCTCATGGTAAGCCTGCCGAAGGCGGGAGGGGAAGCTCCCAAAAGGCGGGGACGCCCCCCGAAGAAAGTGCTCGAAGCGCAGCAGGAGCCGGCCGGGGCCGCCGCGTCCCTCGGTGCGGCGGAGAACCCGGCCGCGGCTGCGGTTGAAACGGCTCCCAGGGTGCCCCGTCCGCGCGGGCGTCCAAGGAAGGTCGTCCCGCCGCCGGAGGTGGAGCCGTCGGATTCGGCGACTCAGGTTGTCCAGGCCGCGGAGAAGGAAGCGCCGCAGGCCGCTGTGCTTCCCGTTGCCGTTCAGCCCCCGGTCCGTGAGCTCCCGTCCGAGCCCACGGAACCGGTGGAGGCCGCGGATGCGGCTGCAGTGCACGCCGACCCCGCAGTATCCACCCTCAGACCTGTGGAACCGTTCACCCACCCCAAGCCCAAGCACACCTACGGCTACCTGGCCTCCAAGAACCTCGTGGACCTCCGCAAGATCGGGCGGGAGCTCAACGTTCCCGGGGCCACGACCCTGCGGAAGGACGACCTCGTCATCTCCATCCTGAGGGCGCAGGCGGAGAGCATGAATTACCGCTTTGGGGGCGGGACCCTCGAGATCCTGCCGGAGGGGTTCGGGTTTCTGCGTCCCAAGGGGATGCTGCCGACCGACAACGACGTCTACCTGTCGGTCTCGCAGATCCGGCGCTTCGGCCTGCGCAACGGGGACGTGATCTGGGGGCTGATCCGGCCCCCGCGGGAACAGGAACACTACGAGGCCCTGCTGAGGGTGGAGACGGTCAACTTCTCGGACCCCGAGCACTCCCGGCGGCGCGCCGTGTTCGGACAGCTCACCCCGATCTTCCCCAACGTCCGCATCAACCTGGAGAACAGCCCCGGCGACTGGGCCACGCGGCTGGTGGACATGTTCGCGCCCATCGGGCTGGGACAGCGGGCCCTGATCGTCTCGCCGCCCAAGGCGGGCAAGACGACGCTGATCAAGCGGATCGCCAGGGCGATCGCCACGAACTATCCGGACATCATCCTGATGGCCCTTCTCATCGACGAGCGCCCCGAGGAGGTGACCGACATCTCCCGGTCCGTGGACGGGGAGGTGATCGCCTCGACCTTCGACCGCCCCGCGGACGAGCATATCCGGGTCGCGAACCTCGCGCTGGAGAAGGCAAAGAGGCTCGTGGAGGCCAAGAGGGACGTGGTCATCCTCCTCGACTCGATCACGCGCCTGGCCCGGGCCTCCAACCTCACGGTCCCCCCGTCGGGGCGGACGCTCTCGGGCGGTCTCGACCCCTCGGGGCTCTACTTCCCCAAGCGGTTTTTCGGCGCGGCCCGCAACTTCGAGGAAGGGGGCAGCCTGACGATCATCGGCACGGCCCTGACGGATACGGGGAGCCGCATGGACGACGTCATCTACGAGGAATTCAAGGGAACGGGCAACATGGAGCTGCATCTGTCGCGCAAGCTGGCGGAGCAGCGCATCTTCCCCGCCATAGACATCACCCGCTCGGGGACGAGGCGGGAGGAACTGCTGATCCCGGAGGACGAACTGGCCCGGCTGTGGGTCCTCCGCAAGCGCATCGTGGGGGTCGACGAGGCAGGGGCGCTGAACCTGATCCTGGACAAGCTGCGCCAGACCCGCAGCAACCGCGAGTTCCTGATGTCCATAAAGCTCTCATAGGGAAGCGCTGATTGAAGCGAAAATGCCCGTCCCGGCCGAGGCCGAACAAAGGCATCTACATCTATAGGAAAGAAACTTCAGGAAAGAAACTTCTCCTCGTTGAGATGTCCTGCGGCCGTCCCCCGCGCTCGGCTGCAGGGCGGGTGTGCTATAATGCTGCCCGAGACGTATTCTTCCGTATTTTCCTGAAAACGGGAGTCGAGGGACAGAAACCGGACGCAT
>NZ_CALIAA010000262.1 GCF_938040765.1 uncultured Fretibacterium sp. | reverse complement strand
ACAGGCCCGACCCCGCTCCGACCACGACGGCGTCCGCCTCCGCGATCCCGCGCCTCAGCCTCTCAATCGCATCCGAGCAGGCGCCGGTAGATCTCATGGTCGCTCTCCTTGAACACATCGAAGATCACCCTCATCCCCGCCCCATGTTCCCGCAGGAATCCCCTGACGGTCTCCACCGCGATCTCCGCGGCCTCCTGCTGCGGAAAACGGAACTCTCCCGTGGAGATGCAGCAGAACGCGATGCTGGCGAGCCGGTGCGAACGCGCAAGCTCCAGGCAGGAGCGATAGCAGTCGGCGAGCAGGGCGCGGTCCCTCCGCGTCGGGCGGTCGGCGACGATCGGTCCCACCGTGTGGACGACGTGGCGGCTGGGCAGGTTATAGGCCCCCGTGATCTTCGCGCCGCCCGTCGGCTCCTCGTGACCCTGCCGCCTCATGAGGGCGTCGCACTCCAGGCGGAGCTGGACCCCGGCGTAGGTGTGGATGACGTTGTCGATGCACCCGTGGCCGGGCACGAAACACCCCAGCAGGGAGGCGTTCGCGGCATTGACGACGGCGTCCGCCCTCAGCGTCGTGATGTCGCCCCTCCACACCGAGAGGAAGGAGGCGCCGGGCTCCTCCGCCGCGACGGGCAGCACCTCCGCGTCCACGATTCCCTTCCTCCGCGCCTCCTCTTGAAGGTAGGCGTCCTGCACCTCCAGGAAGTCCCCGCCGATGGGCCAGGGGGGACGGACGTTCATCAGGGCCCGAAGGAGCCGCCGTCGGCCCTCCCCGTCGTCCGGAATCTCCATGCCGCGGCAGCGCGGGTTTTCGTCCCGCAGAAAATGAAGCAGGTACTCCAGCCTTCCGGCCTGGTCCTCGATCCGATCCACGACACCACCGCCCTTCCGCTTCCTAGGGCACGGGGCTTGTCCCCGCCGTCCCTCTGCATTACAATAGCTCATCAAGTATCCTATGTAAAGCAGGCACATTATTGTTCTGTAGGTACCAAAAAGATACCATTGTGAGAACAGGTGGGGCAAGATGAACAAGGACATGCCGGACTGCCCGATCGAGACGACTTTGACGCTGATCTCCAACCGCTGGAAGGTGCTGATCCTCTGGGATCTGTTGGGCGGCGTCAAGCGTTTCGGCGAATTGAAGAAGCTGCTGGGCGGCATCAGCCAGAAGGTGCTGACGGCCAACCTGCGCCAGATGGAGGAGGCGGGGCTGCTGACCCGCACCGTCTACGCGGAGGTGCCGCCCCGGGTGGAGTACGCGCTGACGGAGACCGGTCGCAGCCTGCGGCCGGTCCTGGAGGCGATGCTGGAGTGGGGGACGCGCTACAAGGCCGGGACAGCGGCCGCAGCGGGCCCAACACCGTCCCCCATTCCCGACGGAGGAGCGTAGGCCGGAAGGACGGAGGGCGCCGCTTAGTCCAGGCGCGGACTGCCCGAGCAAGCCCTACTTGCTCACTCATGTTTATGCTATAATCGAACGAGTTTGCAGGGGCAAACCGCACTGCGGGTCCTGCCGAAGGGCTCAGCCGTTTGGGAGGGGAATACCGCGTCGTGTTTGGGGCCTCAACAATTTATTTTCGAGGAAGGAGTCGAGTCTATTGAGAAAACTGATGTCCGTATTCGGCGTCGCCGTCCTGTTCGCCCTGGCGGCGGGGCCGGCGATGGCCGCCAAGGTGGAGCTGCCCAAGGCGAACGGGCGCATCATACCCGCAACGCTCTTCCTGGTGGGAACCAGCGACAAGGAGGGACGCCCGGACGCCGCCGTCATCGACCGCGCCGGAATCGCCGGGGCCGTGGGCAAGGAGAAGATGTTCGTCTACGTCTCCGTGCGCCCCAGCCGCCAGACGGCCAGGAACATCGACGCGAAGGGCGTGTTCACGCTCAACGTCCCCAGCAGGTCCCAGCTGGAGCAGGCGGGGTTCTGCGGCAGCGTCTCCGCCATTTCCGGGGACCAGTACATCGACAAGTTCGCCGTTACGGGGCTGACCCCCGTGAAGGGCAGCCAGGTCGACGCCCCCATGATCCAGGAGTGCCCCATCTCCATGGAGTGCAAGGTCGTCAAGACCAAGAGCTTCGGCGAGGGCTCGCACACCATGTACATCGCCGAGGTCAAGAGCGTCTGGATCGACGATTCCGTCCTGAACGGCTCCGACTCCAAGTTCCCCGGATACCCCAACCCCGTGAAGGTCGATTCGATCCTCTACTACCCCGGCGGCGGCGCCGGATCGGGCTTCTACTCGATCGGGCAGCGCCAGGGCGCCAGCGAGGAGCTCTTCAAGACGAAGTACCCCGACGCCAAGCAGTGAGGAGGCATTGGTGAAGATGAAAAAGAGTATCGTTTTTTTCCGGTCGCTGTTGTTGCTTTCCCTTCTCACCCTGGTCGGGGCGGGCGCCGCGTGGGCGGCCAAGGTCGAGAACCCGGCCAGTCCCGAGGTCCCCGCGCGCGTTATGCCCGCGTCCCTGCTGGTGATCGGGACCTACGACGATCAGGACCGCGCAAACTTCGGGCTCTTCGACCGCGGCGGGATCGCCACGTCGGCGCCCCAGACGCATATCGTCGTCGCCATGCGCAAGACGTCCTACACGCATAAGAACCTTCTGGAGCGCAAGGCCGCGACGATCAACATTCCCTCCGTCGCCCAGCTGGCCGAGGCCGACCTCTTCGGGTGCCTCTCCGGCATGAAGGACGGAAAGTTCACGGACAAGCTGGCCATGACCAAGCTGACGGCGGACAAGGGACAGGCCGTAGCCGCCCCCATGCTCCGCGAGTTCCCGATCTCCCTGGAGTGCGAGCTGGTCGAGTGCGATTCCCTCGACCCCGACTCTCCCTTCGACCTCATCGTCCTCAAGGTGGTGAAGACCTGGGTGGACGAGGGGTACGCCAACGAGAAGCCCTCCGTCAATCCCAAGCCGGCCGGGCTGCCCGAGATCGCCTTCTACATCCCCGGACGCAGCGAGGGCAACACCGGCTACTTCGGCCTGGGGGACTACCTCGGGGACGGACACTCCGCAGGCAAGACCTACATGGAAAAGCTCGCCGCCCCCAAACCCTGATCGCGGGGACCGGTGCGGAAGGGAATAACGCAAAAGCGAGAAGGGCCGACTCGGGCCCTTCTCGCTTTTTTATGTTCGCGTGATAATGCCGCTGTGGCCGGGATCGGCCCTCCCCCCGCCGTCCGTTTCGATCGGAAGGTCCGCCCGGGTGCATGGCGTCCGCCTTCGTTCAGCGCGTGAACAACACCGTGGCGTGGCCGGTGGTGCGGCTCGCGTTCGGGAGGAAGTCCGCGGAGTTGCTGCGCTCCAGCAGCTCGCTCCGTACGGCTCCGAGGCTTTGCAGGAGCGTCAGGAGGAGCCGCGCGCCCCGCGGGCAGTCCACGTCCAGCCCATTGAGCTCCTCCAGGCGGAACGCGCACAGCGCCGCGAGGGTGCGCTCGTCCTCGGCGTCGGACTCCGCGCGGGGCTTGTAATGGGAGAGGTCCATGCTCAGGATGACCACTCCGCCGCGTTCGCGAAGGAGCGCCTCCAGGGCCCTTCGCACGCGTAAAACCTGAAGGTCCGTCGCGCAGGACTTCACGACCAGCGGCAACACGGGGACGTCGCCGAAGAACTTTCGTACGCGCGGAATGTGCTCCGTGATGCCGTGGTCGCGCCGGGGGACGCCGTCCTGGCGCAGGGCCGCGCCCTTCAGGGACGAGGCCCCCTCCGCATCGGCCCGCAGGAGTCCCGAGGGCGTCCGCCAGTCCGCCGCCGAGAACACGATGTTCTGCCGCGCCCTCATGAAGTGGTCGGGCCCGATCAGGATGACGCGCGCCGGGTGGGGAATCTGCTCCCGAATCCGTTCGTAGAGGCGGTCGATGAGGGCCCCCGCCACGTTGTGATGGGGCGCGACGGCCCCGACGACGAGGGGCGGCTCCCCGCTCCCGAGGGCCGGGGAGGCAGGGAGCGCCAGGACCAGAAACAGGAGCAAGGACAAACTCGGGAGGCCGCGGGGCACGGAGCCCTTCCGCACGAAACCCTCCCCGGGGAGGAACGGGCGCGGCCGGACCACCCCGGCCGCGCCCCAGGCGCTACTCGTACAGTTTGCCATGCCAGGCCGGCAGGTACTGCTTCATGTCGTCCTGCCTCTTCGTGTCATAGACGATCGCCTTCCACTGATCGTCGTTCATGCGCCCCTCGCTCAGGGACTGGATGAAGGAGTAATAGGAGAACATGTAGCCCTCCGTCACGCGGAAGCCGCCGGACCGGTCGTTGACGTAGACGCTGAGCCTGCGCGGCGCTCCGACCCCCATGAAGAGGGCCCGGCCGGCCGAGGCGTCCGTCGCCACGTCGGCGACCAGGGCCATTCTCAGCTGATTCTGGGATGCCTTGTCGTAGACATCGTAGATATCCTCGGGCAGGACCGAGGGCAGGCGCAGCTCGATGATGGTCAGGAAGTCCGACGGCGTCATCGCGTCCTCGAGCGCACGGTCCGCGATGCCGGCCAGGGTCTCCATCTCCTCGGAGAACTGGGAGAACTTCCCGCGATAATACTCGTGCTCATCGGGAAACATGGGGGTCAGAAACTCCAGGATCTTGCGCGCACTCTCCGCCAGGGCGCGGTAGAGCTTCGGCTCCGGCTCCACATAGCCGCGCGCAAACGGCTGAGAGAAGGGCCCGGCCACCCATTCGCCTCCGCCGTCCCCCATCTCGGCCCCGCTCTGCTCGGCGTAGAGGATGGTGTCGTGCTTCAGCTCGGCCATGGAGGCCTCCGCCGTCGTCAGTTTCTTGTAGCCCCAGGCGGCGGTGCGGGCGAAGAACTGCTGCGACCCCTCGGAGACGTTGTAGCTGCGCAGGGCGGAGAGCCAGGCGGTATAGGCGTTCGCCCCGTCCGCGGAGCTGCGGTACTCCGGCCACCGCTCCTCCAGCGCCTTCAGGTTGTCCCCGTAGTTCTTGAACTTCTCGTAGGGCTTGACCTCGTCCAGGGCCTGGGTCGAGCCCAGGACCGCCATGACGTCCAGCGGGTCGGGCAGGGCGCGCTTATCCTCATCCGTGCTCGTCCGGGGATGGGTGAGCGTATCGAAGATCATCGCGTCGAAGGTGATCCGGCGCGGCAGTACGGCGAACTTCTTGCCGGGCAGCTTCTGGATGGCGCTGGCCTTTCCGGCCTTGTCCAGAACCTCCAGGAGCTCCTTCACCCTGCCCGCGTCGCTCAGGTCCCCGAATTTGAACGGTTTCAGCGCCTCGACAAGCTCGTCCCACGTGTTGACGTTCGAGCTGCCGACCAGGTAGCGGATGGGGTCGTAGAGCGCACGCCACTTTTCCTGAACCTGCGGCACGGAGAGGATGTGGCACAGCAGCAGCGTGACCGCGGCTCCTCCCTCGTTGTCCAGCGGGAACGGCGTGCCCAGCAGATAGGTGGTGCGGAAATAGGCCTTGAAGTCCTCGTTCAGAGTGTAGTGCCCGCGCGGGGCGAAGAGGGTGAAGTCCTGCGGCAGCCCCGTGAAGGGATTGTCGCCCGTCCCCTCTCCCGCCATCACCCCCGTCGCGAATCCGGCGATGCCGTCATGGATCTCCGCCCCCCCGTTCGTCAGCAGGTGCATGGCGAGGGCGAGGTAATCGACGACCGCCGATGCGGCGTTTCGCCCCAGCTCCGAGCTCTCCAGGTCGTGGGGCAGGTCCTTCAGGGCCGCGGTCATGGCGGACAGCAGCTCGAAGGTACGCGGCAGCAGAACCTTCTGCTCCACCTTCTGGAGCATCCGGTCGAAGTAGAGGTGAAACGCGTGGAGCGGCAGGTCCGCGGTGATGAAGCGGGGGGTGAGCGAGTCGATGGTGTTGTAGGCGTCCACCATGTCGTCCTCGTTCAGCTCCTTCACAAGGACGGGCTTGGGATCGACGTAGAAGCCGTTCTTCAGCAGTGCCTTACGCTCGGCGCCGTCCAGCTTTGCGGGGAGCTTGTCCTCCTCCACCCGCGACAGTTCCGGCTTGGAGGCCGACAGGTCGACGAGCTCGGCCTCGGGCAGCCAGCCGCCGCGGCGGTCCGACCCCGAGCCTCCGTCGGAGTAGTCCGTGCCGAAGATGCAGAGCAGCCACGACGTCCCCTCGGCGTCCTTCGCCCGCCCCTCCGCGGTGACCACGGCCCCGCGCGGCAGAGAGAAGGAATGGAACTCCGAGACGGGGCGCTGGCCCGGCAGCAGGAAGGGCACGGTCCCGTCCTTCATCACCTGATAGGGCTTCGCGTCCACCGGCTCGTATTTGGGCATGGGCGTCAGCGCCGCGGCCTCGACGAGCCCCAACTCCCCTTCCGGGCCGGACAGGGACAGCCATCCCTTTTTGGAGGAGGGCTTCCCCTCCACGAGATCCCCGTAGACCAGCACCCCCAGGATCCCCTCGTTATACGGAATATCCTTCCATTGCCCGCCGGGCGCGGCCTTGACGTCCTTGACGGTCTCGAACAGCGGCGTGATGCGCGCCGTAACGACGTACTGCGTCCCGCCCTGAGCCCATGCGGGGCAATCGCAGAACGAGAGCGCCGCGCACAGGACACACGCAAAAATCCCCAACCACTTCATCCTCAATTCGAATCACCTCATTCGTCCTCCGCGCTCCTCCCGGTGCATGGAGACGGAGCGCTTCGAGTATAACAGCCTTCCCCAATACTATACCGCAGGAACGTATTCCGTAAACCCACCTCCAAGGGAACCGACAGGGTGGTCTTTTCCACCGCTTTCGTCGCCCCCTGTTATTGACATATGACGAAAAAGAGGTATCTTAATAAATGGCATATGCCGGATAAGGGTCAAGAAAATGATCGAGGAGGGGTAACGATGGAAGAACGGATGGAAGAGCGGGCGGAAAAACGGATCGGAGAGCAGAGGAAGCGTCACGGCTGCTGCCATGGGCACGGCGGGGCGGACTGCGGCAAGGGCAGCAAGGGCAGCGAAGGCAAAGGACACTGCCACGGGAAGGGGAAGGGAAACGGAGGCGGCTGCGGGCACGATCACGGCGCGGGAGAGGAAGACAAGGGCAGCTGTTCCCGGGAGGGCAAAGCCGCGGCCTTCCCCGCGGCGGAAGCCTGAGGCGTTCGAGGCCCAGCCGATGCCCCGGCCGACGAAACGGCGGGAAGTCTTTGCAATGCCCTGTTGCTCCCGCTTCGCCCCGGCGTCCGGGGAACGGGAGTGCACCGCGGGCGACCCCGTGGTGCTGTCGGTGGACGAGTACGAGTCCCTTCGCCTCATCGACCTGGAGGGGCTGAGCCAGGAGGAGTGCGCCGGACGTATGCAGGTCGCCCGAACGACAGTCCAGGCCATCTACGACCGTGCCCGCGCCAAGGTCGCAGATTTTCTGGTCAACGCCAGGGAGCTCCGGATCGAGGGCGGGACCTACCGCATCTGCGGGGCGCGTGGCCCGGGCGGAACGGAGCGTCACGGGCACGGCTGCTGCCGGCACGGAAAGGATTCCGGCCCCCGGTAGGGCCACGGCACATCACGGGGAAAAACCGCAGGGATCAAGCCCGCCGGCGGAGCCGGTGGGCTGCACCGCCCCCGTGAGGGTCCCCTGCCGGCAGCCCCGACGGCCCCTGAAGGTACGCGCCGCCGTCTCCGGCAGTCCTCAGTTTTATCCCAGCGCTGCGGCCGCGGCGGATCGTC